>NZ_JBFRGE010000036.1:0-58478 GCF_052115185.1 Paenibacillus sp. 2TAB19
ATTAAGGTAGGCAATGAAACTTTTGTTTCCTGTTCAAACAAACAATTATCGCCAACAAAGAAACGAGTTATAAAAAATTCGATTGGTGGAAACTCAGGTTCATGCTTTATAAGCTTCAACATTTGTCACCTCATTTTTAAAAGCAATTACTTCGAAAACGGCGACTGGCCGCCTCATTATTCTTTGTACTAAGATTCTCCGATAGTTCAATTCCTTGCTGTATAAATTCAGATTCCAAAATGAAGAATCAGTTGGTTATTACCTGAAGCTTTGACAGCTAAGTCAATTAAAACTTCTAATTCATTCTGCATTGTATCTCGCTTCAACCAATTTCTTGTTTGTTCCCAGTAATCATCATCATTCTCTTCTTCTTTCCAAACAGTTTCTCCTCTGAAACTAAATGTATCAGGTGCTTCTTCGATTAGTTTAAGCCATTTATCTAATATCTTTATTAGCTTCTCTGCTCCCTGCTTGTTAATAACGGTTACCCCATAGTAGTTTAAGCCTCTTTGACTTTCTTTTGTTTCAGGATCAAATGAAGGCAACCAGTTCAAAAAGTCCTTCACGGATTGAATAATTTCATATGATACTACAGACTTCTCAATCCATGTATGACGATTAGCTCGGTACCATTCATATGTTTCATTCAAATCAAAATCGCCGCTAAGTAGAAAAAATTCGTGGGTTAAGCTCATGGAAATCACCTGGGTTTGCCCGTGTAAAATTATTGGTCTTACAGAAACTATTTTACCACACATTGGAACTAAACTGCCCGTTAGCGTAATCAGCGGATGCCAGTCTTAAACTTTCTTTTCTTCGGATTCCAAGAACGCAAAAACTCCCGTCTCGATTCGATTAATCGGGGCGGGAGTTTTGTTTATTAAGAAGTAATCGATATCTTTGCGACGCTTTCCCGAACGATCAGCTTGTTCGGCAACAACACTTTGGCAGGCAGCTTATGACGCTTATTCATCCGATCGATTAGGAGCTGCACTGCCCAGTTCCCCATCTCGACAATGGGCATTCCGACAGTCGTCAGCATCGGAGATACGTAACCGGACAGCTCGATATTGTCCATGCTAATAATCGACAGCTGCTCAGGCACCTTGATCTTTGCCTCGGTAAATCGTCGCAACGCGGCAATTGCCGCAATGTCCGTTGCACAGAATACGGCAGTTGGAAGCGGGGAGGCTTTCGCCAAAAGCTCCTCGGCACCTTGATAGCCGCCAGGGCCGTTCTGCGGGCAGTTGCTCACCAAAGTTTCCGAGAATTCCAGTCCGTATTTGTGAAGGGTATCGCGGTAGGCTTCATACCTTACCTCGTTTAACGTCTCCCCAATATAACCGATTCGTTTGTGTCCGTTAGCAATCAGGTGCATAATCGCAATTTGCGTAGCTTCATATCCGTCGCATATGACCTGATCACAGTTGGCAGCAATGACGTTTCGCCCTACATAGACCAGGTTTTTGTAGTGCTTCTCGAGAAAGTTCATGCTGTCGTTGCTGAAGCGGCCCAATATGATTGCGCCGTCCGTATGGGAGGATTCGATCTGATCAAGCAGTGCATCGGTCTCGATATCGAAGAGAGAATAGGAATGACGAACGGCATAACCCAAATCCAGCGCTTGCTGTTCGATGGCGCGAGACATCTGCGCAAAGAATGGATCATCTTCCAATTGTCTCGTACGACCCAATATGCACGAGATGGAAGGAGGGGACGACTTGCGGGAAGAACGTTTGCCAAGCTTGAGTTCTCTGGCATTCTGGTCCGGTATATAGCCGATTTCTTTCGCAACCATCCATACTCTGTCGCGCACTTCTTTAGTGGCAAAGCTATTGTCAGGGGAATTCAAAATGCGCGATACGGTTGAGATAGATACACCTGCCATAGCTGCTATTTGCTTTAAAGTCACCCGGCATCCCCCTTTTATTATTATTTGACCACATCAGAATGTTTAAGTGCTTTACAGCGATAAAGCGTAAAGTAGATCATTCAGATTGGCGATAAAAACTTCCGCTTAAACGCGGTCGCTCATCCTTGAGATACTCCGATAGGAGTTTTTCTCATTATGATAGCTCGTTTTTGCGCAAAATAAAAGCGGGTTTGCGTAAAACGAACGCAAATCTTAACGGATTACTCAAGTGAAACGTTTGCGTAATGAGTGCTGGTTTTCCAAATCGAAAAAACATATAATAATATGAAAATTGTGCTGATTTTTTTTTGCGTGGATAGGTTGAGGAGACGATCCCGACCACATCGATTTATCGTGGTCAGCAGCGATTCAAATTGGCATTATAGGAGTGATACACATGTCGCTGACACACTTGGATAAGCTTGAGGCTGAGGCGATCTACATTTTTCGGGAGGTTGCCGCTGAATGTGAACGCCCGGTTATGCTTTATTCGGTAGGTAAAGATTCGTCGGTCATGCTTCATCTGGCGATGAAGGCCTTTTACCCCGAAAAGCCGCCATTTCCGCTGCTTCAAATCGATACTAGCTGGAAATTTCGCGAAATGATTGAGTTCCGTGATCGCAGAGCGCAGGAGCTCGGCGTCGAACTGATTGTTCATCGCAACGAAGCCGCTATTGCAGAGGGCATCAATCCGTTTGATCACGGATCGGCATATACGGACATTATGAAAACACAGGCGCTCAAAGAGGCGTTGACGAAGTATCAGTTTACCGCCGCTTTCGGCGGAGGACGACGCGATGAGGAGAAGTCTCGTGCTAAGGAGCGTATCTTCTCGTTCCGTAACGAGCAGCATACTTGGGATCCGAAGAACCAACGTCCGGAAATGTGGAAGCTTTATAATACCCGCATCAATAAGGGAGAAAGCATGCGCGTATTCCCAATCTCCAACTGGACGGAGAAGGACATATGGCAGTATATCCAACGCGAGAATATAGAGATTGTTCCGCTTTATTTGGCAGCTGAGCGCCCGGTTGTCTATCGTGACGGCAATATCATCATGGTGGATGATGATCGCATGCGGATGCTACCGGGAGAAACTCCCGAGATGAAGATGGTGCGTTTCCGTACATTAGGCTGTTACCCTCTTACAGGCGGGGTTGAGTCGGAAGCTGATACGCTGGATGAGGTTATCGCAGAGACGTTATCGGCAACGACTTCCGAACGAACAAGCCGCGTCATTGACAAGGAAGCTGCAGGCAGCATGGAGCGGCGCAAACGGGAGGGGTACTTCTAATGAGTCATACGGAAAGCAGTCTTCTGAAATTTATTACTTGCGGCAGCGTGGACGACGGAAAGTCAACGCTTATCGGCCATATTCTATACGACTCCAAAATGCTATACGCCGATCAGGAGCAGGCTCTTATGCTGGACAGTCAGGTTGGCAGCCGTAACGGAGCTATCGACTATTCCCTGTTGCTTGACGGTCTGATGGCTGAGCGCGAACAAGGCATTACGATTGACGTTGCTTACCGCTACTTCAATACCGAAAGGCGCAGCTTTATCGTTGCCGATACGCCGGGGCATGAGGAATACACCCGCAATATGGCCGTTGGTGCGGCATTTGCCGATCTAGCCGTTATTTTGCTGGACGCCAAGCAGGGCGTTCTGGTGCAAACTCGTCGCCACGCTCGTATATGCGCGCTGATGGGGATTAAGCATTTTATATTCGCGGTTAACAAAATCGATCTTGTAGGCTACGATAAGCAACGTTTCCTGGACATTACCGAGGATATTCAGCAGCTTCGCAAGGAGCTTCGATTGGATAATGCCGTTATCATTCCTGTCTCGGCAACAGAAGGCGACAATGTAACGCAGCGTTCTGCCAATATGGAATGGTATGACGGTCCGACATTGCTGGAGCATCTGGAAACGGTGGATATTTCTACGGATATCACGGAGAGCGGCTTCTACATGCCTGTTCAGCGAGTAAGCCGTCCGGATCATAGCTTCCGCGGCTTCCAAGGACAGATCGAAGCAGGCAAGGTTGCCGTTGGCGAGACGCTGACTATTCTGCCAAGCGGCGAGACGGCAGTCGTCAAGTCTCTTCACATCGGAGAGAAGAAGGTAGACAGCGCGATCTCCGGTCAGCCTGTGACGATTCAACTTGATCGTGAGGTCGACGTATCACGCGGCTGCGTGCTGTCCAAAGATGCAGGCTTGAAAACATCGACCGTCCTTTCGACGACGCTGCTGTGGATGGATGAACAACAGCTCGTTCCGGGCAAGGAATACTGGATCAAGCTGGGCACGAAGCTGTTGCCTGCCTTGGTGACGGAGCTGCACCACAAGGTGGACGTCAATAACGGCAACTTGCTTGCGGCTACTACAGCGGTCAAAAACGAGCTAGTGAGCTGCGATATTGTTGTCTCTGAACCGCTCGTTGTCGATGAGTTTCTGCTGCACAAAACGATGGGCGGACTTATTCTGATTGATCGTGTTACGCACGCTACGGCGGCATGCGGGGTTGTTATATCCGTAGGCAGCGAGAATCAGGATGGCGTGTTCTTGCAGGACGGGAATACCAAGCAGCAAGTCAATCTGTTCGACAGCTTCTGGTACGAGCCCGATGTGAACATGGTACTGCGTCAGAAACATCCAGCGGCTACGTATAACAAAGGGGATGCGTTGCCTCTGCAGAGCGATCAATGCGGATATCCTGCCGATTTTGATCTGCAGTCGGATGCAGGCTTTGCTCATATCCGCGGCGGCCTATTCACAGGCTTCGGCCCTCGCGAGCCGCAATTGCCTTTGCTTGATGTGAACGGACTGGAAGCAGGTACCGGGGCAACCGGAGGCTTTGGCAAATACCGCAATATTCTCGTACGAGATAAAGGTTAAGCATTTCGAGTAAGCTCGGCAAAAGAAAAGGTTCAAGCCCATGCGGCTTGAGCCTTTTTCGTTTTTATTTTTAAGGTTGGCTAAAGCTAGCTGTATTAAAGTTTAAATAGGACGAGAGGCGATAACATTATTTAAATAAAGGAGTGTTCATTCATGAAAACAAAAAAAACGAAGAAAATAAGCGCTATTACGTTGGCCCTATTGCTTAGCGTATCTGCCGTGGGATGCTCTAACGCACAAGATGTCAGTGTGGATGCAGCAGTTACTCAAACAGCAATTACTCAAGAAACAAGCACACCGAGTTCAAGCGCGACAACGTCATCAAGCGAAACGACAACAGCGGAAGCTTCCGTACAAGACACATCGGAATTGTTCAGCGAACGGGATTTGGAACAGTCGGCGGACCTTGCAGGCGCAACGCAGATTAAATTAGAGAACGATCAAGACGTGACGCTGAATACAGAAGGTGTCTATGTCTTAAGTGGTGAGGCAACCAATGTGACGGTGGTGGTTGAAGCAGCCGAGGATGCGAAAGTTCAAATCGTCCTTGACGGCGTCCGGATTACCAATGAAGATTCACCTGCCATTTACGTGAAAGAAGCGGATAAAGTCTTCGTTACATCCACGGACAGCGAGAGCTATATGGAGGTTACCGGAAGCTATGTGGCGGATGGAGATACGAATTTGGATGCCGTTATTTTCTCCAGAGCAGATCTGACCCTGAATGGAACCGGAAGCTTGGATATTGTATCGAACGACGGGAATGGGATCTCTTCCAAGGATGATCTGAAAATTACAGGAGGCGTTTACAACATTCAGTCCTCTGCGGATGCCTTAGAGGCCAATGATGCGATCCTTATCAACGATGGAACGCTTACGATCAATTCGGGCAAGGATGCCCTGCACAGCGAGAACGACGAGGATGCTGCTCTTGGATATATCATTATTAAAGGCGGCGACTTCAAGATCTCCGCTGGAGACGATGCCATCCAAGGTAACAGCTTTGTACAAATCGATGGCGGCACGATTAACATAGAGACCAGCGAAGAAGGTATCGAGTCGACGAGCATCAAGATTAATGACGGACAAATCACGTTGTATGCGAAGGATGACGGGATTAACGCCTCGCAAAAAGTCGATGGTCAAGTCGTTATTGAAGTCAATGGAGGCACTATTGATGTAAGTATGGGCAGCGGGGATACGGACGCCTTTGATTCGAACGGCGATCTCTATATTAACGGAGGCACCATAACGGTTGAAGCCTCGTCAGCTTTTGATGCGGATGGTACAGCTCAATTAAACGGCGGAGATGTTACGGTCAATGGAGAAAAAATCACTCAAATCACCCTATCGCAAGGAGGCGGTGGCCGAGGAGGTGCAGGGGGCGGTAGAGGAATGGGCCGCCAATAGGTTCGGAACGAGGTTCAAGCCCATGCGGCTTGAGCCTTTTTAGGTTATTATAGAGTATGACTGTCTCAACAGGCAGTTTATAATAGAGAACATAGGTGAATGACATGTCCTGGAGCAAATTGAAGCAGCAGCTGGAGAGCTTTCTCAGTCCGGCGTTAAACGGAAGGGTCGAATACCGAGCAACGGGCTACCGTTATTTGCCCGATAAAGCTGGACTTTGTTATATTGCGGCGGACAAGAAGAACGTGCTCAATATGATCGATAAAACGACCTTGATCCGTTGGTATGAGACGGAGCTGGACATTAAGAATGATGCTGGCATCTACATCCCGATCACTGACGAAGAAATCGAAGCCGTACGCAAAGGCGCGTCGGGAGTCATTCCGGAGGATCGGCTGCAAGTGATGGCTAGAAGCAGGAAAAAAGCAGAGCTAGCCAAGCAGCTGATGACGGCGCAAGCCTCATTAAGCAAATCGAACTTCGTCGTGACGGCGAATGCGTTTCTATCCACTTCGATCGAGGCGAGCATGGAGAGCAACGATATTTTATTGAATATTTTAGCCTTGGTCGACAGACGAGTCGGGAAGAAGCGGTTGTTGAACATAGCCGGCCAAATGAAGCTAAAGCATCCCGCTGTCCAGTATTTTTATGAGCTGCGGCTTAGTACGTAATGAACATTAATAACTTATTCAGTTATACGGGCAAGGCCATCTTACTAAAATATAAGAAGTATAAWATTYAWGTTTATACTRGGCTTATATTTCATCCGCGAAACGTTTGCTTGCGCCGCCCAAAGACGGCGACAGCCGTTTACGCTTGCATAGGAGCTGTCTGACGGAACATGATCAAGAAAGAGCTTGCGCATATTCGCAAACAATTCAAGCTGGATAATGATTTGCTTAACCTTTTCGAGATTCTTAACGTGTACATCATGAAAGAGAGCAACGAAATTTATCATTACGAGCGTCAGCCGTTCGCCATGTTGGACAGAGAGAAGCAAGAGCTATACATGAGCAATTTCAAAAAGCTGCTTACAGGTGAATTGGATCAGAAGCAATTCGAGTTAAAGTTCATGGATGAAGCGGTGGACCCTTCACAGGTGCTTCTCCATCAAGCGTTGGTGACCGGCGATTCGGAAGAATGGCATGATCTGATGATCCTGATGGTGGACAAAATGTTGGCGGATACGAAGTATGAACGGGATACGGTCGTTACTTTCGTCCGCGGACAATATTTTCGCCCGACCAAGGAAAGGAACGAAGAGGCCGAGGAGAGCGGAAAGGACGAGCTGTTCGTCAATCCGTTCATTCTGTGCAGCGTGAATTCTACGGAGCAACAGCGCAACACCCTTATGTTCGATTATGTCGAGAGGGAGTTCAAGTATAATGTCTTCGTAGATCCGATCATCAAATTGAATGCGCCGGAGCAAGGGTTTTTCTATCCTAGCGTGACGGACAACTATTCCGACGTGAATCGCATTATGTACTGCGCGGGTAAATCCAATGAACCGAATCCGCATTTTATCGAACAGGTCCTGAATGCCGAGAAGTCCGTGACGGCGCAGGAAGAGAGAGCTATTTTCGAGGAAATCGTGAAGGAAGTGGCAGGGGAGCAGCTCGATGCGGCAACGCTCGCTCATGTGTACGAGGAAATTCACCAGATCATCGAGAGTAGCGAAGAGGAAGAGCCCCCGAAACTGGATTATAAGGATGTAGCACATATGCTCACTGCAAGCGGCGTGGACAACGTGACGACGGAAAAGGTGGAATTGGCGTTCGAAACGGTTGTCGACGACAAAAATTATGAGCTCAAAGCGACCAGCGTCATACCGAAGTTTACTTCGAAATCGATTAAGATCGATACGAAGGTAGCTACGATTTCGGTCAGCCCGCAAGATTTAAAATATGTGAAACAGGTCAATTATAGAGGGAAACGATGCATCTTAATCGAGGTCGACGAAGATGCGGTTATTGAAGGATTTACGCTTACTACGGAGACGTTGTAGGGGAGCCATACAAATGATGAGGAGGAACTAACATGACAAACCGGGAGCTGTCGCCCGAACTAATTGAAGGGCTGCTCAAAACATTGAAAGGCCGATTCGAGAAAAACACGAACCGCCATGAGGACCTGTTATGGACCGATGTGCAGGCAAAGCTCGAGGCTAATCTTGAAAAACTGTGGTCGCTGGGTGAAATGGAAAAAACCGGCGGCGAACCGGACGTTGTTGGCCATGATAAGAAGACGGACGAATACATTTTCATTGATTGTTCAGCGGAAAGTCCGAAAGGCCGCAGAAGCATTTGTTATGACCGTGTTGCGCTGGATTCAAGAAAAGAGCATAAACCTGCCAATAGCGCTATGGATATGGCTGCCGACATGGGTATTGAGCTGTTAACGGAAGAACAATACCGGAAGCTGCAGGAATTCGGGAATTTTGATTTGAAAACATCGAGCTGGGTAATAACACCTGCTCCTATTAGAAAACTCGGAGGAGCCCTCTTTTGTGACCGCCGCTACGACACTGTCTTCGTGTACCACAATGGAGCAGAATCCTATTATGCTGCCAGAGGTTTTCGCGGGTTGCTAAGGGTTTGAAGATAATTCCAATCTATATTTGCTCAGAAGAACGACGCCCCTTCCAATCAATGGAAGGGGTTTTTGATTGGATATCCTACAATCAAAAAAACGAGGAACGAGAAGTTATCAGAGTTTGATTGGATTTTGTACAGTCAAATGGACGGAGAAAGTTTACTGAGGGCCGGGATGCCAGTTTTGGTTGTATAAATTCCACTCAAAAGTAAATTTACAGGCGATTGGGAGCGATTAGACTGTATGAAATACAGGCAAACGTAACGTCGGTAAATGGACGGAGAAAGTACTTGTTCACAATAGAAGGCTAGCGCTCATTCAGCGTTAACCATTTTTGTAATGTACGTTTTTCRTTATCACGTTAAAATTCGAATATATACGCAGTCCCGCTTAGTCCATATAATTTGAATCGTACCACTAAATGCGAAGGGAAAAGGGGAAAACGATGATTCGATATGCGAAGGTTGTAAAGCTATTAGCACTTTCGATTGCAATTGGACTATTACCGACATTAGCGGCATGCACGAGCGGCAACGGCAACAATAATAACACCGGAAACTCTACAGCCGCAACAAGCAGTCCAACAACAGACAATAGCAATAAAGAAGAGGCGACGGAAGCTTGGAAGCAGAAGTTCGATCCTCCGGTTACGATTACGACGGCCATCGTAGACGATGGCACCTCGAGGGGCAACGCGTTCAAGCCCGGCGAATCGATGGAGGACAACGCCAACACGCGTTGGATGAAGGAAAACATGGGGATCGACGTGAAATTCGATTTCATCGTGACCAAGCCGGAAGATTACGATACGAAGCTTCGCCTGCTGTTGTCCAGCGGAGGCAAGCTGCCTGACGCGTTCGCGGCAGGGAATGACCCGCTGCAAAACCTGCTGGCGGCGGATAAGCTGCTGCCTTTGGACGAAGCGATCGAGAAATACGCGCATCCCGAATATAAGAAAATGCTGGAGAAGTATGGCTACGCGCTCGGCGAAGTGAAGAAGGACGGCAAGATTTACGGTTTGCCTGCGTTCTTCATGGGCGACGAAGGCACGGTTATGTGGATTCGCAAAGACTGGCTGGATAATCTAGGACTTCAAGCGCCTACAACGCTGGACGAATTCGAGAACGTTCTGAAGCAGTTCACTGAAGGCGATCCGGATAAGAACGGCGAGAAGGACACAATCGGCTTGGCCGTGCCGCTCAAGGAAGGACCTTGGACGTGGATGGGCCAGACGGACGCGATCGTCTCCGCTCTTACGGATCAAATGATCAATACGTACGACGTGCGCTTGTTCTGGAACAAGGGCGATGACGGCAAGCTGAGCTACGGCGCGATTCATCCGGACGCCAAGCTGTATCTGCAGAAGATGAGCGATTGGATGAGCAAAGGCTACATGGACAAGGAAGCCGGCATCAAGGATCCGGCCAAAGCTTCCGAGCTCGCGGCAAGCGGCAAGGCCGGCATTATGTTCGGACCGTTCTGGATGGGCGACTGGCCGCTCGGCGACGCAACGAAGAACAACCCGCAGGCCGACTTCCAGCCGTATCCGCTCCCCGCTGGGCCGACTGGCTTGACGGGACGCGCGGAGAAGCCGCTGACGCAGGGCTTCACGGTGTTCAACAAAGATTTCAAGCACATCGATGCCTGGTTCGCCTACTTTAACAAAATTATTGCGAAGAAGCTGGAATTGGCGGACGACCCGTACTTCGATCCGCGCTGGAAGGACGGCTACCATGAAGGTTACGATTACGTGAAACTGGACGGCAAAGTCATCAAGGGCAACTACGAAGCGGCAGGCGTACCGGCGGACCAATGGCCGCTCAAGGACGGCGCCACGATCGACATCCGCTTCATGATGACGAATATTCTCGGCAACTTCACGAGCATTCCGAACTCCAACAGCGAAGCGGTCAAGAAGTTCCTGGCCGACCCGAACGCCGAAGCGGTAACGTCCATGGAATTCGACGTCAAGCAAATGAAGCCTAGACAGCTAGCGGCTGCGGGCGTTCGGATTAACCAAACCGTCTCCGAAGGCAAAAACTATTTTACCGGTCCGATGACGGCAACGATGAAGTCGAAGGGCGAATTGCTTAAGAAGCTCGCTACGGAAAGCTATCTGAAGATCATTTACGGCGACAAGCCGATCGAATATTTCGATGATTTCGTTAAGCAATGGCTGGATAACGGCGGCCAGAAAATTACGGACGAAGTCAATGAATGGTACGCGAAAAACCAGTAAACCATCACGGATGACAGTTGAAGAATCAATAAATGGAAGGGGAGGAGAGGGCAGCCTTGGCTCGCTCGCTCCTCCTCGATTTTTTTAGGGGAAAGGGAGGGTTCGTAATGGCGGCGTACTGGCGAAAAACTTGGCCATTTCATCTTTTATTGTTGCCGGCTTTGGCATTGGTCATCGTGTTTCAATATATTCCTTTGTTCGGGGCCGTTATTGCCTTCCAGGATTACGAGCCATGGCTAGGGATTAAAAATTCGCCATGGGTAGGCTTAGACCATTTCCGGTACCTGTTCACGTATCCAGACGGCAAGCAAATCATATGGAATACGTTAATTATTTCGGCGTTCAAGCTGGTCGTGAATTTGGTTATTCCGATTATTTTCGCTCTGCTGCTTAATGAAGTCGGCAAAATGTATTTCAAGAGAGCGGTGCAGACCTTCGTTTATTTGCCGCATTTCCTATCGTGGGTTATTCTAGGCGGCATTATGATCGATATTTTGTCGACGGAGGGCGGTATCGTCAATCGTCTCCTCAATTCATTCGGTATCGAGAGCATCTTCTTCTTGGGCAACGGCAACTGGTTCCGGTTCACGGTCGTGTTAAGCGACGTATGGAAGGAATTCGGATTTTCCGCGATTATTTTTCTCGCTACGCTGGTGGGAATCAATCCGGCTCTGTACGAAGCGGCCGAAATCGACGGGGCTACGCGCTGGCAGCAAGTGAGGCTGATCTCCGTTCCGCTGATGATGCCGATCGTGATCGTCGTCGCGACGTTGTCGCTCGGCAGGATTCTGGATGCGGGCTTCGATCAGATTCTTAATATTTACAATCCACTCGTCTATTCGCATGGCGATATCATCGATACGTTCGTCTATCGGGAAGGCTTGAACAACGGACAGTTCAGCTTCGGAACGGCAGTCGGCCTATTCAAGTCGGCGATCGGCTTCGTTCTGATCGTCATCAGCTACAGATTAGCTTTCAAATTAGCCAACTATCGGATATTTTAATATAAGCTTGAGGAGGCAGAGACGATGCGCTATCGCTCTAGAGGGTACACCGCTTTTACGATCTMGAACACGTTCTTTCTTAGTCTGCTGTCGCTGATTTGCATTCTACCTCTTCTTCACGTGCTTGCGATGTCTTTCAGCTCGCGGGCAGCCGCAACGGCGAATATCGTTAATTTCTGGCCCGTCGGCTTTACGATGGACGCTTACTTGAAGACGCTCAGCAACGCGATGTTCATCAAATCGTTGGGCTTCGGTCTCGAGCGGACGGTGTTAGGCACGGTGCTGTCGATGGCGGTCATCACGATGGCATCGTACAGCTTGTCGAAATCCATTCATAAGTTCCCCGGCCGTCAAATTTACATCTGGGTGTTCGTCTTCACGATGTTATTCTCGGGCGGGCTGATCCCTTCTTATGTGTTGGTAAGCAAGCTGCATTTGATCGACACGATCTGGTCGTTGGTTCTGCCTACGGCCGTCAGCGTATGGAATATGATTCTGATGCTCAATTTCTTCCGGACGATTCCGCAGGAGCTTGAGGAGGCGGCCCATATCGACGGTGCCGGCCATTTGAGAGTGCTATGGAGCGTTTATTTGCCCGTATCGATGCCGTCCATTGCGACGTTGTCCTTATTCACGATGGTGTTCCATTGGAATTCATGGTTCGACGGCATGATCTACATGTCCAATCCGGACGGGTATCCGCTTGCGACTTATTTGCACTCCATGATTGTTAGTGACAACCTGTCGAGGGTCGGTGTAACATTGGATAGTGTAGCGAACTTTTCTAACCGAACGGTCAAATCGGCGCAAATCTTTATCGGGGCGCTGCCGATTCTGCTCGTCTATCCGTTTCTCCAAAAGTATTTCGTCAAAGGCATCGTGCTTGGCTCGGTGAAATCCTAGGGCGAATGCATGAAACAATGAAAGCGTTATATTTCCAAGCGTAATCGACCCTAAAAAATAGAGATCAGATCAGGTGAGCCTCATGTACAGAATCAGACGCGGTCCGATTGGAAAATTGAATATTTTCACGAAAGTGATCATCGTTATCGTCCTGATGCTTATCCCGATCATACTCATGTACAATTCTTCGAATAAAACGAGTACGGGCGTTGTCGAGCAAGAGCTGCTTCAGATCAACCTGAATCGGATTAAGTTTTTTGTTGAACAGATGGACGTCGAGGCGGACCGGCTATGGAGATCTGCTTTTGTCGTCGCCACCGACCCGGACACGCTGCAGCTGCAGTTGCACACTTCCGCCGAGCCCGCGTATTCCGTGTTGGCTTCGAAGAGGCTTCTGCTGCAGAAGCTGGATATGCAGTCGACCTCCTTCGAATGGGTCAATGATTTTACGGTGTATTCGCCTCTATCGGATATCGTCGTTTCTACGAACTTGAAGCAAAATTACGATGCGGAATACTTTAAGGACGCAGTCCAGGAGCGCTGGGATTATCGCGTCATCGTGGCGGACCGGGGACCGGAGAAGGCGTTCGTGCGCGATTTGATTACCCCGTTCGATATCCTTTCCAAGAAGGGCAATCCGAATTTGTATGTCGAAGTGATGTTCACGTCGGCTAATCTTGTGAAAATGCTCGAAAGGTTCATGCAAGGCAGTATCGGACAGCCGTTTCTCTACCATCCGGACTATGATCCGCTCGTGCCGCGGGACCTTGATCCCGATCTGATGGCCGCCATGGCGGACAAATTCGAGACCATTCGAGCGCAGAATCCGACCGAAGGATCGGTCAAGATTACGTTTCGGGATGAACCGTATCTCGTCAACTACGTCACCTCGGAATCGCTGGGCTGGTATATGGTTGATTTCCAGCCGATGAAGAAGGTGCTTGCGCYGATTGACCACAGCAAGCGAATGTTCTACGCTTCGGGCTTGCTGCTGCTGCTGATGGGCATCGCCTCCGCAGCGTTGCTGTACCGCAACGTACAGCTGCCGATCAACGATCTCATCCGAGCGGTCAAGTCGCTTCGGAAGGGCGTGTATAATCATCGGATCAAGCGCGAGAATCGCAACGAATTTCATTATTTGATCGAGCAGTTCAACCTGATGTCCGAGGACATTCAGACGCTCATCGACAAGGTGTATGCGGAGCAGCTTCACGCCAAGGAATCGTCGCTTAAGCATTTGCAAGCGCAGATCAATCCGCATTTCCTGTACAATAACTTCGCCTTTATTCAGAGTATGGCGCAGCTGGAACGAACGAAAGTGATCGTCGCCTTCACGCAGCATCTGAGCCAATACTACCGTTATACGACCCGAACGGAGCAGCAATTGACGGTATTAKCCGAGGAAATGGAATTGATTCGCAATTACTTGGAAATCCACCGGATGCAGTCCGAGCGTCTGCATTTTCATGAACATATGGAAGACGGCATGCCCGCTATTCTTATGCCGAGGCTGCTCATCCAGCCGCTCGTCGAGAACGCGATCGTGCACGGCATGGAAGGTAAGATCGGGAGCTTCGAGATCGTCATCACCGGCAGCATGACCGGGGATGGCTGGAAGCTATCCGTGGAAGACAATGGAGTCGGCATGCAACAAGCCGACTTGGAGGCGTTAAGGCATTCCTTAAACCTGCAGTCGAGCGCGGATCTTAGTCTGGGTCTGCGCAACGTCCATCAGCGCGTAAGAAACTACTTCGGGCATACCTCGGGACTTCTGGTTGAGCATTCGCAGTTGGGCGGGCTTCGAGTGACGTTGGTGATTAAGAACGGAGGCGATTCCAATGTTGGAAGTTCTGATCGTGGATGATATCCCCTCTCAGGTGGACAGCTTCGCCGCTACGATTCCGAAGGAAGAGCTTGGCATCGGCCGTATTCACAAAGCCTATTCCGGGAGAGAAGCGCTGGCGCTTTATCGGGAACAAAACATCCATATCGTCATTACGGATATACGGATGCCGGAGATGAGCGGAATCGAGCTGATTCATGAAATTCGCGAAATGGGACGCAAAGTTAAAATCGTTGTCATATCGGGTTATGCGGATTTCGAATATGCGAAAAGCGTCGTCCCGTATAACACGTCCGGGTACTTAATGAAGCCGGTGAACCCGGACCAGATGAGGGAGACGCTGGGCAAGTTAGCGGAGGAAATCGCCGGCGAACAGAAGCTGCAACAGGAGCAGCATCGGGACGCCTATGCGTTTCGCGAGAACTTGCCCGCGCTCAAGGGCGAGCTGCTGAATCGTCTGCTGTACGGTTACGGCATTCCGATCGCGGAGCTGGAACGGAAGCTGTTTCTGTTGAACATCCCTTTTACCTTGCAGCAGAGAGTGGGCTTGTTCGTCGTCAGGCTAGAAGGAAAGCTTCAAGACTATGAAAGCATGGATAAAGAGCTTATCGAATATGCGGTTACGAATATGGCGGAGGAGCTGTTCCGGGACGCGTTCCATCTGTGGTTCTGCCGGGATTGCAACGAATATCTCGTTATGATCGTATCGGCCAAAGAAAGCGCGGACGCCAGCGAGCAGGATCTCCGGAATGAAATGGACGTTAGGGCCGCAGCGCTGAAGAAAAAGGTGGGCTCGCTGCTCAGCGGCAGCATATCCATCGTGCTGGCGGAGGATTGGGCGTATTTTCCCGAGGGCATCCCGGGACTGTATCGATCGGTCATCGATGGAATGAGGGCGATCGAGGAGAATCGGCAAAGCGTATTTATGAGGATCGCGGGCAATTCCGATCGGGTGCAGATCGGAACGCTCACCTCGCTGTATCGGCCTCCCCTTCTCATTCATTTGCTCGATACGGGCAACTGGGTGCATGCGGAGGAGAAGCTGATCGAGATATTCGCCGAACTGAGAAGCAAGAACTACCCTCCCGAGCATGCCAATGAAGCTTATTTTGCCATTGCTAACGCCTACCAGTACATGGCGCACAAGAAAGGGAAGCTGCTTAGCGAGATCGGCGCCTCCTCCTTCGGGCTCATGCCGGCCGCGCCTTCGCTTAACCAGTTGGAGAAGTGGGCCTTCTTCATGCTCCGAAGTCTTAGAGAGCAGTCGGAGGATGGGGGCGAGAAGCAGGCGAGCATGGTTGACAAGGTTCATAAATTCATCGAGGAGAACATGGACGGCAATCTGTCGATGCAGACGATCGCGGCGCATATCGGCCTTCATCCCGCCTACTTGTCGAGAGCCTACCGGGCGGAGACGGGAAACAATCTGAGCGATCACATCCAACGCTACCGGATGGAATTAGCCTCCTACATGCTGCGCAGCAGCGACAAAAAAATATACGAGATTGCCCAAACGATCGGTTATCAGGCAGTCCCGCATTTTATAAAGCTGTTCAAAGCTTTTTCGAATATGACCCCGCAGGAATTCCGCGATAGGGCGGGGATGTCGTGATCTATAGGCAAGCGAGCCCCTTTCTTAACGCGGAAGGGGCTTGTTTTTATTTTATGACAGCGACGATTTTGTTAATGACTACAAAGATGTTTCTTCCCGTTTGGTTTTTTAATTGGACGACTCCGCCTTTCACTCTAATGACTACTCCAATTATTTCTTCTCCTGACACCGTTTTAAGCACAACAGCATTCCCGCGGGAATGTTTCAATATTTTATGAACAAGCATGGATATCCCTCCCATCCAATCTAATAATCTATTAATATGAGATTGATATGGAAGGGTTCGGGCTTCGGGTGTTTTTCTAATGGACACTACGGACGCTTAGCGATCGTTTAATGCTCTGCGTAGTTTCTAATGGACATTACGGATCGTTACAGGCGCTTAAGTAACTAAACTAGTATTCATTTGCCTTCTTAGCGTCGCTTTTGTCCATTAGCACCTCGGTGACTGTCGATTGTTAGTTTAAGCGGCTATTTTGTCCGTTATTGGTTTATTAAAAGTCAGCGAGCTTATAGACGCGGTATCGTTGTTTATCTCCAATGTTCAGCAACAAGTTCTTATCCATTAACTCTTGCAACGTACGTCTAGCCTGCCTATCGGATCGTTGGAGATGAGCTGCGAGCTCTCCGGAGGTAAAGGGGCGAAGCAGTCGGCGAGCAAAGCGCAGCGTTTCAGCTTCATCCCAGCAAAGACCAGCCGTCACGGGCATCGCGACAAACTTGCCTACAAAAGAAAGCGCTAGTTGCCTGCAAAGTTCGGGTTCTTCCTTAATCGATAAGTAGGCAATGGGTAGGAACAACCAGTCGTCAAGTCCAAGCAGCGCTTGCTTCATGCACAGATCCTTAAATCTCCAAGCCTCGATGTCCCTAGCATGTGAGCGGTATCCATGAATTTCGATGCAGCCTTTGGCTCCCAAGGGCATGTACGCCAGATCGAGATAGCGATACTTATTGTTAAGGTCGCGGAGCTCCCATTCGGGATACAAGTGATCCAGGTTGCCTATTGTCGGATACCAGATCGATCTTAGAAACTCAATCGTTGCATGACCTAACCCGCTCTTAAGCCGTTCGCGTCTTCTCGGATTGGATTCTGCGGAAATTTGCTCCTTTAACCATTCCTCGATTCTCCTATCAATAACAGTCACCAACATCGCCCCCGTCACCTGAAAATAGAAAAGCCGCCCTGACCACGATCCATTAATAGGGTTCAAGATCAAAGCGGCATGTGCTTCACGCCAAATGCATTGGATAGTTGGAGTATACCGGATAATAGTAACTGCTGAAATATCGCGAGCGAGCTTCTAAGTGCCATTGGATGAAAAGGGATCAGAATCTAGCAATCTCCATTGATCCGATAATACCAGCATATGGTACAATAGGACGAAATCAAAGAGGAGCTATATGAACAACAAGGAGACAAGCCCCGATGATGCGAGTAATGATAGTTGACGATGAAGAAGATGCGCTGGATCTATTGGAAATATTGCTCGGTCAGATCGGGGGCGTCGAGGTCGCCGGAAGATATGTCAATCCGATTCAAGCGATCGATGCGTTGACCCAGTCTCCTGTTGATGCCGTGTTTCTGGATAACCAGATGCCCGGAATGAAGGGGACGGAAGCTGCTAGAATGATCAGAAGCATGATCCCTCAAATACCAATCGTATTCACGACGGCCTACGCGGAATACGCGGTCGAAGCGTTCGAAATACAGTCGACCGACTACCTATTGAAACCTTTTACGAAAGATAGATTGCAGAACACGGTTGCGCGCATTAAACAAACCTTATCCGAATCCGTCGGTCAGACGCGCCAGAGCGCAAGCGCCGCCTCGACCGTCAACTGTCTGGGAGGCTTCCATATCGGGGTGCGGGGCGATGCGAACAAGGCTCTGGCATGGAAAACGAAAAAGGAAAAGGAGCTTTGCGCGTTTCTGATCCACCATGAAGGAAAATCCGTGAATACCGCATCCATTATCGAGGCATTATGGCCGGGCTACGATCTGAACAAGGCGAAAACGTATTTGTACACCTGCCTGTCCTATCTAAGAAGAAGCTTGGCGGAGCATCATATCCCGATCCATATCCGCAAAGCGGACCAAGGATTCGTCGCCGAATTGGACGGGCTCGCGGTCGATGCAACCGAATTCGAGCGGCTGCTGAGGGGCGTAATGTCCGAAGAGGCCATGGATGAACGGACCTACGACACAATGAACAGGATGTATAAAGGCGAATACATGGAAGCTTGCGATTTCGGCTGGGCCACCGCCCGACAGCTGGAGATCAAAGCCTCTTACGTCCGCGCGCTTCGGAAAGGGTACGCGTATTTTCGAAGACAGGGCAATCGCGCGCTCGCGGCGGATGGCATGCAGAACGTGTTGTCGCTTGTCCCCGATTCCGAGATCGACGGACGCGAGCTGATTAAGCTGCACCTGGAGACGGGCAATCGGAATGAAGCGTATCGAGTCTGCCTGCAGCTGGAGAATGCGGTGCGCAATCAATTAGGCGCAGAGCTGGAGGAGGAGACGCTGGAGTTAATCCGGCAGACGAGAGACAAGACGGAGCGGCAAGCCCGATGAGAAAAAAAGCCGCGGCGGCGATTATTACGTTATCTCTATTGTTGGCAACCTACGGGCTGCTGTTGACCTATTTCTCCATGAATAAGAAACCTATGCCTGTAGCGGCGAACGGTGCCATGGACTTAAGCGCATGGAATTTCGAAGAAGACGGAGTCGTCAGGCTGGACGGGAAGTGGGCGTTTTATCCGGATCGACTGCTTAATGGTAAAGGTTCTCTCTCATCCGCCGATGCAGGGGGATCATCGCCTGCGTTGATTCAGGTCCCCGGGTCATGGTCCAAGCAGATGAATACGATTGGCATGGCGACCTATCGCCTGCAGCTTCGAATCGATGATGCAAGCGCGGTGTATGGATTGAAAACAGCGTCTATCCACATTTCCAATAGGCTCATCATCAATGGCCAGGTCGTCGGATCAAGCGGGAATCCGGGCGAGAAGGGGCATTATCAAGCGCTTAACAAGCCGTACGTCAGCTACTTCACGCTGCAGCAGGGCTGGAATGAAATCTTGATTCAGGTGGCAAACCATGAATTCCACGTAAGCAGCGGAATCAACGAATCGCTTCAGCTTGGCAAGGCCGAGCAAATTGCGGGGCTGCGCGATCGGGCGACGGCGCATGATTGGATCGCGTTAACCGCCTTTCTGATCATGGGCTTGTATTTTATCGGACTGTTTTCCCAGCGGAGAAACGATCAATCGCTTGTCGTATTCGGCATCGTTTGCGTATTTATAGCCGCTTTCACGAGCGTCAGCGGCGAGCGGGTCCTATTCGACGTGRTCGGCCCGATTCCATTCTGGCTGTATTTCCGCATTCAGATGACCCTGACGGTTGGCGTAGGGGCCGGATTTTTCTTGTATGTCTATACAGCCTTCCGGCCTTACAGCCACCAATGGCTCGCGCGGGGAGGTCTGATTGCGGGGGCGATCTTGACCTTGCTGCACATCGGCTTCGCCACCCAGATCACGACGGGGCCGTTTCGCCTGCTGACGTCGTTATACGTGACTTTCGCGTTGCTCTATGCAACCTACGTATTCGTATGCGCGGTCCTGCACAAAGTGGCGGGCAGCTGGTATTTGGCCATGGCGGCTATGGCATTGAACGTACTGGTGCTCAACCAGAATATGTACGTTTATTTCGGCGTTCCGATCTACTCGCTGCCTCCGATCGAACCTTTTCTTGTCCTACTGATGCTTGCGCTCTTGATGTCGCTCCGGTTCTCGAACGCGTTCCAGAAAATCGAGGAGCTGTCCGGGCAATTGATGCAAGCGGACAAGCTGAAGGATGATTTCCTGGCTCGAACCTCGCATGAATTCAAGACGCCGCTTCATGGCGTGATGAATATTTCCCGTTCGATGCTGGACGATGCGGCACATCCGCCTACCGCCGAGCAGCGGGAAAAGCTCCAGCTGGTTACCGACATTACGAGGACGCTTTCGCAGCTCGTGTACGATATCTTGGACCTGTCCAAGCTGAAGCAAGGCGAGCTGAGAATCGTTCCGGTGCCGATCGATGTCCGCTCGGTCGCGGAGGCGCAAGTGCGTTTCTATTCCTATCTGTGCACGGAAAACGATATTCAGCTGGTGAATATGATCCCAGCCGAGCTGTCTCCCGCTTTGGCGGATGAAGTTCGAATGAGCCAAGTTATCGGAAACTTGCTGGACAATGCGATTAAACATACGAAGCACGGAAGGATCGTCATTACCGGAAGGGAGCATGAAGGCGGGCTCGAAATCGCGGTGCACGACACGGGAACGGGCATTGAACCGGAGGACCTTCCGTTCATCTTCGAACCGTTCAAATCGTTGGAGGGAACACGGCAACGCGGCTTCGGATTAGGCCTTTCGATCGCCAAGCAGCTGGTCGAGCTGCAGAAGGGGACGCTTTCGGTTGCGTCCGCGCCCGGAGTCGGTTCTACCTTTACGTTCACGCTTCCCGTCGCCGGCGACAGAAGCGCAGAGGCATTGCTCTTATCCTATTCAAGTCCCCTAGTCATGCCCAAGGAGACCGAATATTCCTTCGAGACGCCTCATCATGCGAATGTCGACGGCAAGCATACGGTACTGATCGTCGACGATCAGTACGTGAACTTGAAGGTTTTATTGGATGCGCTTCAAGCGCTCGACTATCGCGTGATCGCGGTCAAGAACGGGTACGAGGCGCTGGAGCAAATCGACCGGTCGGGCAGAATCGATCTCGTTATTCTCGATCTAATGATGCCGGGCATGTCGGGATATGAAGTGTGCCAGGAAATTCGCAAGCGATACTCGCTGCTGGAGCTGCCCGTCCTGATGGTGACGGCGGCCTTTCAACCCCAAGACAAGGTGGCGGCATTCCAGGCCGGGGCAAACGATTATTTGCCTAAGCCGTTCGATCTGGAGGAGCTGAAGGCCAGAATCGGCAGCTTGTTATCGATGAAGGAATCGCTAGGCCGTGCGGTCCATATGGAAGTGGCATTCCTGCAATCGCAGATCAAGCCGCACTTCTTGTACAACGTGCTGAACAGCATCGTGGCATCAAGCTATAAGGATGTGGATCGCGCGCGGAAGATGATTGCCGATCTCGCGGATTACTTGCGGGGAAGCTTCCGGTTCAGCAACGCGGACGAGCGCATCGGATTTGCCGAAGAATTCAGCCTCATTCGAACGTACGTGGATATCGAGCAAGCCCGTTTCAAGGATCGCATTCGCTTCGAATATGATATTGCGGAGGCTACCTACGGTTTGCGCATGCCGCCGCTGCTATTGCAGCCGCTTGTCGAGAATGCGATCCGACATGGCATCGGCGATCGCATCGAAGGCGGCACGGTGACGATGACGGCGGTAGAGTCGGACGGAGAGTGGCGTTTCGTCGTGGCCGACGACGGCGTCGGCATCTCCCCGGAACGCTTGAAGACGCTGCTTGAACGAGGCGGTCCCGACGATTCTCAAGGGGTCGGTTTACGAAATATTAACAAACGGTTGAAATACGAATACGGCATTTCGCTGGAACTGGATAGCGAACCGGGAAGAGGTACGAAAGTGACCATACGAATCCCGGCTTCCCCGGTTTAACGGACTGTAACGATTCAATCAACAGGCTCTCGTCGATTTTCGACGGAGCCTGTTTTTTTAAAATATAAGTAAGTATAAAATTGTACGCTTATACTAGGCTTTTATTTCATCCGCGAAACGTTAGCTTACGCCGCCAGAGGACGGCGATAGCCGTTTACGCTTGTGGAGAAATATGTCGGTTTTTAAGGTTTTTTTAAGGTGTCTTCCGTTATGCTGGGCTAGTACTTGAGGACTAAGCAACGAAATGATAATCCGGAGAGGAAGATGCAAATTGGTCCCGGCAACGAGAAGAAGCAACAACTACGATAGAATACGAAAAACGGCATATATTTTGCTTGCCGTTATCCTTTTCATACCGCTAATTGCGAGCGGCGGAGGCAGGGCATCGGCGGCGGCCGGATGGTCTATGATCGACGGCGGCGGACCGAACGGGATTAACGTAAACCCTGCCAACATGGCGGAGTATGCTGCTATGACCGTATTTAATGATGAAGTCTATGTGGCGTGGCAAGAAAGAGTCGTCAATCCCTACTCGCCTAATAACCAAATTAGAGTCAAGAAACGTAGCGGCACGAACTGGGTCAGCATCGATGGCAACGGATTGAACGTAGATGCCTCCAAACCGGGAATCAGACCCGCTATGGCCGAATTCGACGGTCAACTTTATATCGCATGGACAGAAAAGAATGCGGCGTATATCGATCAAGTTCGGATCAAGAAGTACAACGGCACAAGCTGGACAAGCGCTGAAGGCGGAAGCACGGCCGGAATTAACGCGGATGTTTCTAAGAATGCCAGCATTGTTAATCTGGCGGTATACAACGATGCTTTGTATGCGGCTTGGTCTGAAGCCGGACAGTTGCTAGTCAAGAAGTATGACGGCACCGCATGGACGAGCGTCGACGGCGCCGTGACAAACGCAGCTTCTCCCGTGATGGCCGTATTAGGCGATGACTTAATTGCGGTATGGTTTGAATTGGTCGGATCCAATTATCAAATCCGAGCGAAAAAATATGACGGTACGAGCTGGACGGCGATTGACGGCGGATCGCCCGGTTTGAATATCGTTGGTTCGAAAAGCGCGACTAATCCGTCGGTAGCCGTCGCGGGCGATGCCTTGTACGTAGCATGGGACGAACCGATTGGTAATACGGATAACCAAGTTCGGGTCAAGAAATATGACGGTACCTCCTGGTCGAGCGTTGACGGCGGCGGCGAGTACGGTTTAAACGTGAATCCTGCTTTCCGCGGCAACTATGTTGAATTGACGTCCGTCAATAACGAATTGTATGCGGTGTGGCAAGAGCACACGGGATCGGGTACCGTTTTCAAAATTCGCGTTAAGAAGTATGACGGTACGGTTTGGACGAGTGCCGAGGGTGGCCTGAACGGTTTGATTATGGATGCTACGAAAACCGCCCAATACCCTGCGGTAACCGTGTTAGACGAAACGATATACGTATCGTGGCAGGAGAAGAACAGCGTCGTGGAACAAATTCGTGTAGCCTCGTATACGCCCCCGCCTCCGCCGGCGGTCAAAAGCGTAGACGTTAGTCCGAGCAGCGCGAACGTCGCGAGAGGACAGAGCAGGCAGTTGACAGCTACGGTAGATGCGGTAGGAGGAGCTGCGGCAACGGTCACTTGGACGAGCAGCGATGCTGACGGCAAGGTAGCGGTGAGCGGTACCGGTAGCGTCACTGTCGCGGCGGACGCTGCACTAGGCGATTACACGATAACGGCCGCTTCGAATTTCAATTCCAGCAAAACGGCAACGGCGACGATAACCGTTACGGAGGCGCCGGCCGTGAACAGCGTCAGCGTTAGCCCGAGCACCGATAGCGTCATGCAAGGAGACAGCATTCACCTTACGGCTACGGTTGACGCGGCAGGAGGAGCCGCGACAACGGTCACTTGGACGAGCAGCGATGCGCACGGCAAGGTAGCGGTGAGCATCACGGGGGATGTAACCGTGGCTGCGGACGCCGTGCCAGGTTATTATACGATAACGGCAACGTCGAATTTCGATACTAGCAAAAAAGGCACGGCGACGATTACCGTCACGGAAGCTCCGGCCATTAGAAGCGTCAGCGTGAGCCCAAGCAACGACAGCGTCGTTCAAGGAGATAGTCTTCAGCTTACAGCTACGGTAGACGCAGCTGGAGGAGCTGCGACGACGGTCACATGGACAAGCAGCGATACCGACGATAAGGTAACGGTGGACAGCACGGGGAATGTCACTGTAGCGGAGGACGCCGAACCGGACAATTATACGATAACGGCGACGTCGACCTTCAATATCGGCAAAAAAGGGACGGCAACGATAACGGTAACGGCATCGACGGCCGTAAACGGCGTAAGCGTAAGCCCAAGCAGTGCAGGCATCGTGCAGGGAGAAAGCAGGCAGCTTACTGCCTTGGTAGACGCGGTAGGAGAGGCAGAGACGACGGTCTCGTGGACTAGCAATGATGCCGGCGACAAAGTAACGGTGGACAGCACGGGCAATGTGACCGTAGCGGAGGACGCCGAGCCGGGCGATTATATCATCACGGCGACCTCGACCTTCGATAGCAGCAAGACGGGAATGGCGACGATAACGGTCACGGCAGCGCCGACGTATACGATTGCTCAAATTTCGAACGAGACGTTAACGGCACTGACTCAGGGCTACGAATCCGGTACCCAAGAGAAGAAAAACATTCCGGTCGTGAATACCGGAAGCGGCGATTTGGAGAATCTGTCGGTCTCGCTTAGCGGTTCGCACGCTGACGATTTTACAATTACGCAGCCGGATCCMAGGACTTTAGCCGGGGGCGAATCAACTAGCTTCGACATAGTTGGCAAAGACGATTTGTCGGCTGGCACCTACACGGCAACGGTTACGGTATCCGCGGACCGCATGACGCCCGTAACGTTTACCGTCACGCAATCGGTGAACTTGCCGGATGCTCCCGCAAATCCGCAAAATCTCGAGGCTGTCGGCGGAGACCGTGAAGTTATGCTGAGCTGGAGTACCGTGCCGGATGCGACGCAATACCGCATTTATATGGCGACGGATGACGATCAGAGCAACAACGTTGAGATAGCGATTGCCGCTTCTTCTAGTTACAGCGTACAAGACCTGGTCAACGGCACGACCTATTACTTTGTGGTAAAAGCGGAAAACGCGGGAGTCATGAGCGAGGTATCGAATCAAGCGAGCGCGACTCCGTCGACCGTTCCGGGAGCGCCGACGCATGTGAAGGCAACGGCAGGTAACGGGCGTGCCGTCGTTACGTTCAGGGCACCGGCCGATAACGGCGGAAGTCCGATCACGGGTTACGAGGTGATCATTTCACCGGGAGGTACGGTCGTGACCGGGGGGACAAGTCCGATTACGATAACGGGATTAACGAATGGAACAAGCTATACCTTTACGGTAAAAGCGATCAATGACGCAGGCGGCAGCGAGGCGTCCGAAGAATCGAATGCCGTTACTCCGAGAGCGTCCCATACGCCGACGCCGTCTGAGCCTTCTACGCCAACGACGCCGGACACGACGAACACGGGCGTGGATATCCTTGTTAACGGGAAAGTCGAGAATGCGGGCACCGCTACGGTAGCAAAGCGAAATGATCAGACCGAAATAACGGTAGCCGTGGATCAGAAAAAACTGGATGAGAGGCTGGCTGCCGAAGGGGCAAATGCCGTCGTCACGATACCGATCAACCAGACATTCGATATCTTCGTTGCGGAACTGAACGGTCAAATGGTGAGAAATATGGAGGACAAGCAAGCCGTTCTCGAGTTCAAAACCGAGCATGCGACCTACACGCTTCCTGCGCAGCAAATCAATATCGGCGCAATATCCGAGCAACTCGGCAAATTAATGGCCTTGCAAGATATTAAAGTACGGATCGAGATCTCTGTCCCGACAGCCGATACGTTGAAGTTGGCGGAGAACGCGGCGGCCAGCGGTTCATTCGAGCTTGCCGCTCCGCCTCTCAACTTTACGGTAACAGCCGTGTACGGAGACCGGATCGTCGAAGTAACGAAGTTCGATGCCTACGTGGAAAGAACGATCGCGATTCCGGACGGCATTGATCCGAACAAGATTACGACGGGCGTTGTCGTCGAGCAGGATGGATCGGTACGCCATGTACCGACTAAGGTTCGAATGAACAATGGGAAGTACGAGGCCCAAATCAACAGCTTGACGAACAGCACGTATGCGGTCGTCTGGCATCCGATCGAATTTAGCGACGTAGCGAAGCATTGGGCGAAAAACGCCGTAAACGACATGGGCTCCCGAATGGTCGTCGACGGAACGGGCAACGGCATGTTCAGTCCTAGCCGGGACATCACCCGCGCCGAATTTACAGCCATCATCGTCCGCGGATTAGGCCTCAAGCTGGAGAATGGAGCAACGCCATTCTCGGATGTGTTGCCGGAAGATTGGTACGGCAGCGCGGTCAATACGGCTTATTCCTATGGGATTGTCAAGGGCATGGAAGACGGCAATTTCCGGCCGAACGACAAGATTACGAGAGAACAGGCCATGGTGATTCTGTCCAAGGCGATGGCGATAACCGGTCTGAAAGACCAGTTGCTTGAACAATCGTCTGAAGCTGCGCTTCTTCCGTTCGGAGATGCAGCCAGAGTGTCCCCATGGGCGCAAAGCAGCGTTGCGGACAATGTGCAGGCCGGCATTGTAATGGGAAGAAACGGGGCTTTGCTAGCTCCGAAGGCTTACATGACCAGAGCCGAGGTTGCAACGACGATACAGCGGTTATTGCAAAAATCGGGTCTGATATAAGCAGTTAAAGTCACTAGGACAATGAGATAAGCGGAACGGAGGCTGCCAAAGCCGAGCGTTCCGCTTTTTTTATGAACTCAGAAAGTATTTTGTGTCAGTCGGAATTTGGTGTCGGAATTTGGTGTTTTCTTCTGCAGAGGCTCTTTTTTGGACGGAACTGTGCCTCAGTGTGGGTCGTCGCTTTATTGCACTAAAAACGTCCAAAAAAACTATTGTACATAAAAACGTCCAGAAAAATATTTGGACACAAATATGTCCAATATTTAAGTTGTTGCATCCTCAGGCTAATGTTTTTATGATATACTCATAGAGATCATTCTACCTAAAAAATGCAGGGGAGGTTTCAAATGGGTAGACAATCTTATATGACGATTGCACTTGATGTCAAAAACTCCACGAAGCGTGAATTAGTTACGAAAGAGCTTAAAGAAATAGCCAAGAAACTTAATTCGAGATTAAAAAACGAGCTAATCAATAAAGAGTGCTTAATTCCATTTACCATTCGAAGAGGAGATGAACTGATTGCGATCTTTTCATCTTTCTCGAGAGGTTACGATGCTTATTTCGAATTATATAGTCTTATGAATGCTGTCTCGGAAAACGATCTTAGATTTTCTGCCTATATTGGAATTGGACTCGGCTTTATAGATGAAACCGATGAAACCAATCTCGATTTCATTAATGGATCTTCAATAAACAGCGCATTTCGCGCAAGAGACTATTATTTAAAAAAAAGCAAATCGTATTCAAAGCAATACAATCAATACAATAAATATATTAGCACATTCGTATATTCGTTAGAGGATGGGACCCCTTATGAAGTCATCAATCATCTGTTAAGCTATATCAACGAAAATGGTGAAAAGAGGACCGACAAACAGAAGGAAGTCGTGGCGCTTATTGAGAACAATCCTGAAATTACAAATGTTGAAATTGCCGATCATATCGGTATTACGGAAAACGGCGTCTATAAAATCGTCCAGAGATCCAACTACCAGTTAGTTAAGGATGCACAGTTCAGCCTTAAGAAGCTGCTCGATTTTATCCAACAAAACTATAGAGAAGGAGAGCATCATGCTTAATTATTTTGTTATTTTCGTATTTGCTTATTTATTGGCTGAGTTCTGCTTAAGGCCGGAATACGTGATAAAGGAAAAATACAAAAAGACGATTGTATACGTTCAAAGCTTTATTTATCCGATTGTCTTGATAGCCGTTTTGATTCTATATTCTAGTTTTAAGCAAATGGGACTAGCGATCGCAATCATCGCAGTTGCTCATTACATATTCAAGCTGGCATTTCGTTTTTTAAATACAAATGAATCATTTTTCGCTAATAAAAAAACAATCCTGTTCGTGAGCGAATTATTGCTTCATGTTGGCGTTATATATGCAACTCTGTACTATGTTGTAAACGGATTCAGCGGTACTCATAAAGATAGTGTTCTGAAGCTTTATCATTTTTTATCGGGAACGGGCGATATCCTATCGAGCGAGACTAAAGTATATTGTTTCCTCATCGTCGTTGTATTCTCAACAGCGGTTACTTCTGTGCTGATTGCTCTTATTACTAAAGATGTGATTCAGCCAAGTATGGAATCTGCAGATATTGAAAAGGGACAAGCTCTTGCAGAAGCCGAAACCGTGCAACAGCAAGCTGCCGCTGGGGCTGAGGAAGGGACTGTAACCGAATATACGAGAGAGTTGCTATTTCCGCCCTTTCAGGCGTTTCCATCAGGTTCAATAACGGACAGCGAGAAGAAAGGAACGGAGTCCTATATTAAAAGCGAAGTTGATGCATTGCATAAGCTCACGCAAAAAGAGTATAGAGATTTTCATATGGAAAGAACGTTAGAGATTACAGAAAAAGAAGATGGAAAAACAGAGGTCAAAAATAAAATATCGTACAATATCAGCCGGTTTAACGATTCCTCGCCACGAGTAGCCAGCTATATCGGAATCATAGAAAGGTTTTTGATAGCCGTTTTAGTTGTAAAAGGGGCCTATACCGGAATTGCTTTCCTAGGGGCTTTAAAGGCGATGACGCGTTATAAACAATTCGACGACAAAGGTTACGCGGAGAAATTTTTGCTGGGTACGCTTATAAGCGCTCTAACGGGAGTGATATGCGGACTCTTGATTATGAGAATATTTGATTTAGTAGCCAAATAAACCGTATATCTTTTGATAATCGAGGCGATTCTCCGATTCAATCCTCTTCCTGTATTCATGCCATATATGAAAACAAGGGAGGAATGTAGGATGCCTAATAGCGTTACGCTTTGTGAGCGTTTTTCTACCATTATCGGGGGGCAATCCGGCTTTGCAGGCGGCAAATGCGTCTCGACTATCAACCGAAATGGGATAAGAGCCACTATTTAGGGAAAAAGATTTCAGGTAACGTCCTCGTTTTCGTTCGAATCCTTAAATGCGAAGACAGGAAAGGCTCTATGTTTAGGAAGAGCGGCATTTCAAGAGAAGAGGTAAATACTTTCCTGCTGGCTATTCGTAGTCAAGGTGTAAAGGTGTCGTCCGTCCATAACGAATGGTTATTAGACAGGCATAATTTGATTTATATCAATATTGAAACAGTAGTGAAGCCGCTTATATTTGCTAGAAAAGTGAGGCTAGCATTAAATATGGTAGCTGCTCGTTAATTTTTGATCGGAATTATAAACAAGCAAATGCATTCTCTTCACATACGGGCAAACTCGAATCAAGGCGGTCAAGGCGCGATCAAACTGACTAAAAAGAGTGGCAAGAGCAAGCGCAAGCTTCGTAGGCGTAAATAATAAGAATCGACACAAATATCAAACAGGAAACGGAACGATCCCTCGATCCGCTTCCTGTTTATTTTGTTAAGACAGCATGATTTGATACAATAGTGTRGAGAGAAGAGAGAGCAAAGGGAGATAAAACAAAATGCCTGCCATTATTTCGAAACCATTTGACCAAGACATGCAGACCTTATTAGGCGAATTGAAATCCGGTTATCATGCTGGGGAACTCAGCAAGAAGGATAGCTCGGAAATTCCGAAAGAAATACATTTGATTGAAGCTGGCTCTAATATGGTCGGCTACGGCGTGATTTGGGAATACGCTAATGGGAAACAGTTAATCCACAAGGCGGAAAAAGATTATTTTAGCGATGACGAGAAGTATCTGGAGAAGGATTTCTATATTGATATTAAAAACAAATCTGATTTTATATTCATTGAAGCGCTGGATGTTCTGAAGGAATATGAGGGTAGTGGATATGCGGCTTTCTTTATGAACTGGCTTAAAGCGAAATATCCTAATAAAACAATGTACGTGTACACCTTAGATAAATCGCGTAACTTTTGGTTTAAGATGGGCTTCGAGGTTCTGGGAAGTACGGCATGGATGACCTATAATTAGTATGGTTTTGGCTTCGTTTCTTCTAATGGACACTACGAACGCTCAGCGATCATTTTATGCTAGGTACCGTTTCTAATGGACATTAAGGTACGTTACACGCACGTAATGAATCAAAACAGCATTCATATGCCATCTTAGCGTCGCTTCTGTCCATTAGCCCTCCGAAAACAGTCGATTGTTCGTTTAAGGGGCTATTTTGTCCGTTACCCTACAGAGCTGCCAGCAAGGGGGGGATGAATTAACTGTTGTTGCCAAAAACTTACTTGTGAGCTATAGTAGTGTTAATTTAATAGAGTATGGGTGCTGGATGAAGTCCGGCTGAGATAGGGAACGTATTTCCCTGACCGTTAATCTGATCCAGGTAATGCTGGCGTAGAGAACTTATCGAATCGTAACCATTCGTTTATTCTCGAATGGTTTTTTTCTGTTGTTCGCGCCTTCTGCCAAGCGAAGGAGACTAAAAATGATTGATTCTATCATTACCAAGGTACAGCAGCAAGCGGAGGAGAGACAGGATGAACTGTTTGCTCTATTGGCTGATTTGATTGCTTTTCCTACCGTTAGCCCCCCCGCGCGAAATACGTTAGAGGCACAGCGGTATCTAGAGGAACAGCTTCAGAAAAGCGGCTTCGAAACGGAATTGTGGGAGGTGTACCCCGGCGATCCGAATGTTACCGCGGTTAAACCGGGCACTCAGCGGGATCACTATCAAAGCTTGCTGCTCAATGGCCACATGGACGTAGCCGAAGTAGGGGATACGCGGGAGTGGCAAGGTGATCCATTCAAACTAACGATGAAGGATGGCAGAGCTTACGGCAGAGGAACGGCGGATATGAAAGGGGGGCTCGCTGCCCTTCTGTTCGCCGTGAAGCTGCTTGAGGAAGCGGGAGTAGAGCTTAAAGGAGATTTGCTGTTTCATTCGGTCATTGGAGAAGAGGCAGGCGAGGCAGGAACTCGGGCTTGCATGGAGCGAGGATATAAGGCGGATCTAGCCGTAGTCGCGGATACGAGCGGGCTGGCCATCCAAGGACAAGGCGGAGTCATTACCGGCTGGGTTACGGTACAAAGTCCGGTCACCTACCATGACGGGATGAGATCGCGAATGATTCACGCGGGCGGCGGCGTTCAAGGCGCCAGCGCGATCGAGAAGATGGTCAAGCTAATCGCCGGACTTCAAGAGCTGGAGCGACACTTCGCGGTGACCAAATCTTATCCGGGTTTCCCGGCTGGCTCGAATACGATCAATCCGGCGGTTATCGAGGGAGGCCGTCATGCGGCATTCGTAGCAGACCGATGCTCTCTATGGATTACGGTACACTTTTATCCGAACGAGGACTATGAAACGGTAGCCGCCGAAATCGAGGAGCATCTGCTAAGAGTCGCAGAGGGGGATCCATGGTTGAGGAATCATCCTCCTACCTTCCGCTGGGGAGGCCGTTCGATGATCGAGGAACGGGGAGAGATATTCCCGTCATTAGTGCTGGATACGGAAGGCGAAGGGCTGAAAGCATTGTCCGCCATCCATCAAGAAGTGCTCGGCGTTGCGCCTGCCGTCGGTATGAGCCCGTCTGTGACGGATGCAGGCTGGCTGGGACGGGCAGGAATCGAGGCGCTTATCTACGGTCCGGGTGAGCTTGCAAAGGCTCATTCCGTAGACGAGAGTACAGACTGGCAAGAGCTGATCGATTACGTGAAAGTAATGATTGCTTTTATTGCGGACTGGTGCAATCGGATAAAGCCGGAAATGACGGAGAGCGGGCGATCAGCCTTGAATCATGATGAAAGGGGCGTGGATACGAATGAACCGATTCAGCGATAGGCTGTACCGTTCGGCCGAAGAGATATGGAGTAAGAGTCACGCTCATCCGTTCCTGACGGAACTACGAGACGGAACACTAGATCCCGAGCGCTTTATCTATTATCTCAAACAGGATTATGTGTACCTGATCGATTATGCCAAGATGTTCGCGATAGGCAGCATGAAAGCACGGGATCTCGACACGATGGTGAAGTTCGCGGAGCTGCTTCATTCTACGCTGAACGTGGAGATGGAGCTTCATCGGCAATACGCGGAGCGCTTCGGCGTAACGCGCGAGGCGCTTGCGCAGACGCGTCCTTCTCCGACCACGGTTGCGTATACGAAGTATTTGCTGGACACCGCTTCGCAAGGGCCGCTTTCAGAAGTAGTGGCAGCTCTGCTCCCATGCATGTGGAGCTACCGGGAGATCGGTGTCGCTTACTCGAAGGTTCCCGGCGCTTTGGACCACCCGCTGTATCGGGAATGGATCTTAATGTACAGCTCCGAGGAATTCGGGGCGCTTACCGATTGGTGTATCGGTCTGATGGATCGGCTCGCGGAGGGGCTTCCCGAGCAGGAACTTGCTACGCTGGAGGAACGCTTCGTCGTCGCGTCCAAGCTTGAGTATATGTTCTGGGATATGGCCTACCGGCAAGAGGAGTGGCCGGTTTGAGCATACGTAACATAGAAGAACGCCCGCCCGCTCTGTCGGTTCGCGGCCTTCGATTCTCCTTTCCCGGAGAGCCTCCCTTGTTCGACGCGCTGGATTTCGATATTAGGCCAGGCGAGTTCGTCAGTATTCTAGCGGCAAGCGGCAAAGGCAAGACTACCCTGTTCCGATTATTGAGCGGATTACTGACCCCACAGGCTGGAACGATTGCTATAGGAGCGGCGGGTTACTCCGCTGCAGTTGCGTCGAAAGGTGGGAACATCGGTTATATGCCCCAAAAGGATTGCCTCATGCCTTGGAGGACCGTGCTGGATAATGCTGCATTAGGGCTGGAACTAGGAGGGACAACGAAGCGTGAAGCTCGTCGTCAAGTCATGGAGCTGCTTCCGGGCTTAGGGCTGGAAGGGACGGAGCACAAATATCCGCATGAGCTGTCCGGCGGCATGCGCCAAAGAGTATCGTTCTTGCGTTCCCTGTTAGGGGGAGGGGAGCTGTTTCTGCTAGACGAGCCCTTCAGCGCTTTGGATGCGCTGACTAGGGTCGGCATGCAAGAATGGCTGCTGCAGGTATGGGAGCAGCACCGCAAAACGATTCTGTTCATCACCCATGACGTAGACGAAGCGCTGCTGTTATCCGATCGGGTGCTTGTGGCTGCGCAATCACCGATTGCAACGCTTAGCGAGCTTGCCGTAAGTCTGCCCCGCCCTCGCAACTATGATATTGCGCTGGATGAGGCATTCATAGACTTGAAGCGACAGCTGCTAGGGATGATTGGACGCGGTGCTCGCGCTTCTGAAGGAGGAAGGACATGAAACGCAGCCTTTCGGCTTATGGGCCTGTGCTTGTTTTCGGATTGCTGCTGGTTGCCGGGTGGGAAGCCGGAACGACCATTTTCGATATTCCGCATTATATCATTCCTAAACTGTCGGATGTATTTGTATCCATGTGGGACAACGGACGGGTGCTGGGCAAACATTTTGCCGTTACCCTGGGAGAGGCATTGCTAGGGCTCGGAATTTCCGCCGTATTCGGCGTGCTGGCTGCCGTATGGATCGAAAGCTCGGGCTTAGCCAAGAAGACGATCTATCCGCTCCTTGTCATGTCCCAAACGATTCCCATTATCGCCTTATCGCCGATTATGGTGATGTGGTTTGGTTATGAAATATGGAGCAAGGTTGCCGTCGTGATCTTGTTTACGTTCTTTCCCATTGCCGTGAATACGGCGGACGGGTTCCGTTCCGCGGATCCCGATATCGGGGAGCTGATGCAGACGATGGGGGCTGGCAAGCGGGATCGCTTTCTGAAGTGGAAAATTCCATCCGCGCTGCCGGGATTTTTTACCGGACTGAAGATGGCTGCCGCTATTAGCGTCGGAGGAGCTACGCTGGGAGAATGGCTTGGCGGGGAGAGCGGTCTCGGCATGTATACGAAGCGGGCTTCCAACATGCTGCGGGGAGATGCGGTTTTCTCAGGGGTACTGCTGCTGTCGGCCATGGGTATTTTGCTATTCCTTGCGGTGCTGGCAGTGGAAAAGGCGTTTCTTGCTCATCGCAGAAGCGCGTAACGATAAATTTAACGTTCATTTAAGGGGGTTCATTCATGTTTAAGTTTCGTTCATGGAAAAAAGGTGCATCATTATCTATCGCTCTAGCATTGGTGTTAATAGGGTCGACCGGTTGCGGCTCCACCAATACACAAGCCGGTTCTGGGGAGACAGAGCTTACAGTACTGCTGGATTGGTATCCGAATGCCGTGCATACATTCCTGTATGCGGCCGAGGAGCAGGGCTATTTTGAAGAAGCCGGATTGAAGGTCAAGCTCCAAACGCCTGCGGACACGAATGATGCGCTTAAGCTGGTCGCGACGGGTAAAGCCGACTTAGCTCTCAGCTACCAAATGCAGGTAGCGATATCTCGCGCCGAGGATATTCCGATCGTATCCGTCGGTGCGATCGTTCGCCATCCGCTTAATCAGCTCATGGCGATCGATTCGGGAGAGATTCATAGTCCGAAGGATCTCGTCGGCAAAAAAATCGGTTATCCGTCCATCCCTCTCGACGAAGCGATCGTGAATACGATGGTGAAATCGGACGGCGGGGATCCGGCGAAGCTCGATTACGTGGACGTCGGCTGGGATCTGATTCCGGCAATGACCACGAATAAGGTGGACGCAATTATCGGGGGCTACGTGAACCATGAGAAGCTGTTATTGGAGAAGGAAGGCGAGAAGCTAATTGCTTTCGATCCTTCCGAGTACGGAGTGCCGGATTATTATGAGTTGGTTCTGACAGCGAGCGAGGACGGACTGAAGAGCAATAGCGATGCGATCAAAAAATTTATGGAGGCAGCCGCCAAAGGGCAAGCATACACGGTGAGCCATCCGGATGAAGCGCTGCAAATTTTGCTCGATCAGCAAAGCGAAGAGTTTCCGCTGGATGCTGAAATCGAGAGAAAAAGCTTGGATATCTTGCTTCCTCTGATGGATGCGGGGACTGAGCCTTTCGGCAGCCAGTCTGAAGAATCATGGAGCTCCATCATCGATTGGCTGAAGGAGCAAGGGCAAATCAAGCAGGACGTTGATGCCGAGCAGGCATTCCGTCATCTATAAAACGAAGGAGTTAAGGCAGGTGGATGAACGATATTCAAGACAAATGCTGTTTGCGCCAATCGGCGAAGCCGGGCAGCGGAAGCTGGCGAGCAGCGCGGTATGTATTGTGGGAATGGGCGCATTAGGCACGGTGCTCGCCAATCATATGGTCAGAGCCGGTGTAGGCTTGGTACGTTTTGTGGATCGGGATTACGTGGAACGAAGTAATTTGCAGCGGCAAATGTTATACGATGAAGATGACGTGTTGAATGGTTATCCGAAGGCCGTTGCGGCGGAGAAGAAACTCCGCAAGATCAATTCGGATGTCCGTCTCGAGGCGATTGTGGCCGATGTCACCGCCCATAATATCGATTCTTTGCTTATGGGCATGGATCTAGTGCTGGACGGAACGGATAATTTCCAAACGAGATTTCTATTAAACGATGCATGCTTCCGTATGGGCATTCCTTTCACGTACGGCGGCGCCGTCAGCTCTCGGGGAATGAGCGCCATTCTAGTCCCGGGCCGTACCCCGTGTCTGCGCTGCTTCCTTCAATCGGCGGATGCCGGCGGACAAACCTGCGATATGATCGGCGTCATATCTCCCGTGGTCGATATCGTAGCTTCCTATCAGGCGGTTGAGGCTCTGAAGTATTTGGTCGATGCGAATGACAATAGACGCAACAGCTTAGTCACGTTCGATATATGGAATAACCACTATTATGAAATGAWGCTTGGAGAGCCTGCGATTAATTGTCCTTGCTGTCAGTTAAAGGAGTATCCTGCCCTGGACAAATTCGACCAGGACTCGGCGATTTCCTTATGCGGGCGAGGCACGGTGCAGATTGCCGGGAGCGGGCCGATGGATTTGGAGCTTTGGCGACATAGGCTGGAGCCTGTGTGCGTAAAGATTATGGTGAATCCTTATTTGCTAAAGGCAGAGCTACCGGACGGCGAACAGCTTGTGCTGTTCCCCGATGGCCGCGTATTCGTTCAGGGGACGGATGACTTGGTTCGGGCGAAAACCTTATATGCCCGTTATATCGGATCATAAATAGGAGGGATACGGAAGATGAGGGATTTCCGTTTGTATGCAATAACCGGAGAGCAATTCCATCCGAATCGGGATTTGATCGAGGTCATGGAGGAAGCGATCCAAGGCGGAGTAGATATTATACAGCTGCGGGACAAAACAAGCGGCAAACCGGTGCTGCTGCGCAAAGCTAGGGCGCTTAGGGAACTAACCCGCAAGCATGACGTAACCTTTATCGTCAACGATCACATTGATGTTGCGATGGAGGTCGATGCGGACGGTATTCATTTAGGCCAAGGTGATGTATCCTTGCTGGATGCAAGAAAAATCGTAGGCGACAAAATTATCGGTATCTCCACGCATGCGCTTCAAGAAGCATGGCTGGCACAGCAACAAGGCGCGGATTATATCGGGGTCGGTCCCGTATACCGAACGGAGACTAAAGCGGATGTCGTCGATCCGGTGGGCGTCTCGTATGTGCGTGAGGTAACGCAGAATATCCGAATTCCCTTCGTTGCGATTGGCGGGATTAAACTAAACAATGTGGATGAAGTCATTGCAGCGGGAGCGACGCGGATTTGCGCAGTTAGCGAGATTGTCGGAAGCAGCGATGTCAAAGGGACTTGTGAAGCGTTCCTGAGCAAGCTGAACAAATAGGGGGACACAGCACGTGGAACTTATTATCAATGGATTAAAGCAAGAACTGGACGTACGGACGATTCAAGAGGTCATTGAACATTATGGGCTGGCAGGAAAGCCGGTTGTCGTAGAAGCGGGCGGCGTTGTTCTGAAGACGGAACAATGGGCGGATACGGAAGTTCATCCCCGGATGCCCATTGAGCTCGTACACTTTGTAGGAGGAGGCTGACGAATGACACGCGATGTTCTGCGGATAGGCAACCATGAATTAACATCACGCTTTTTCATCGGTACGGGGCTGTTCCCTAATCCGTATGTTCAGATGGAAGCAATCAAAGCTTCGGGGGCTCAAGTATTGACCTTTGCCATTCGGCGAATAAACCTGGAGTCCACGGAGGATGATTCGATCCTTCAGCATTTGCAGAATGAGCCATACACCTACCTGCCGAACACATCCGGTGCGCGAACGGCTGATGAAGCGGTGCGCATTGCTCGGTTGGCACGCGCCTCCGGCTTGAGCGATTGGATCAAGGTAGAGATTAGCGCGAATGAGCGCACGCTGCTGCCGGACMCGATCGAAACCTTGAAAGCAACGGAAATACTCGTCAAAGAAGGATTTACCGTTCTTCCTTATACATCGGACGACCCTATTATATGCAAGCGCCTTGAAGAGGCCGGGGCTGCGGCAGTCATGCCGGGAGCAGCACCGATCGGTACGGGACTTGGAATTCTTAATCCCTATAACCTTGGTCTAATCGTCGAGGAAGCGAAAGTGCCGATCATCGTGGATGCCGGACTTGGCTCGGTGAGCGATGTGGCCCAGGCGATGGAGCTTGGGGTATCCGGCGTACTGATGAATACGCCCGTTGCCAAAGCGACGGACCCGGTCGGGATGGCGCAAGCGATGAGAATGGGCATTGAAGCGGGAAGGCTAGCTTATCTATCCGGACGTATCGATAAGAAGCGTTATGCGTCGGCAAGCAGCGGATTCGATGAGTATAAACTGAAGTAATTTCATGGGAAAGCTGGTCAGTGAAATGAAACAAAGCATTTTGGTTATGGGCGGGGGAGTCATCGGGTTATCCTGCGCGCTGGAATTGCAGAGACGGGGCCATCAGGTCATGGTGCTGGAAATCAATCGTTGCGGCGGGCAGGCTTCCGGTGCGGCCGCGGGCATGCTGGCGCCTTATTCCGAAAATGTAGAGAGCCCAGATGCCTTTTTCCGATTTTGTCTGCAAAGCCTGCAGTTATACCCTGATTGGCAACAAATGGTCAAGCAGGTTTCGGGCTGCGATTTCGAATACACCAATTCGGGCAGCCTTTATATTGCATACCATGACGCGGATTTGCTCGCTCTGGAAGGCAGGCTCCTATGGCAGCAGCAGCATGGATCCTCCGGCAGCATTCTGAAAGGAGATGCGTTGTTCGCTCTGGAGCCTAATCTATCGAGGAACGTACGGGCAGCTCTTCATACGCCGGAAGAGAGCCATCTTTACGCGCCGCACTACGTAAGCGCGCTTGAGCAGGCGTGTCGATTAACAGGGGTCATCATTCATGAGAATCTAGGCAAGCTGTCCATCGCCGAATGGCGGGATGAAATATCCGTTCAGTCTGCGGATCAACGCTCGTTCAGCGCGGACAGACTGCTTGTATGCTCCGGGGCATGGGTGCAGGAGCTTGCCGATACGTTCGGCATCCGCATTCCCGTGTACCCGATTCGAGGCCAGATCTGTGCATACGAGGCAGAAGATAAGCCTGTTCGGCATATGGTGTTCAGCAATCAGGGTTATTTGGTAGGCAAAGAGAACGGTACGTTAGTATGCGGAGCCTCGGAGGATGTTGCCGGCTTCGATACTTCGGTAACGGATAAGGGGATCGACCGTCTAAGGAAATGGAATAAACAAGCGTTTCCTTTCCTTGAGAACGAGACCCCGTTTCACCGATGGGCAGGCTTACGTCCTTCCACGCAAGACGGTTTTCCTTTGATTGGCTCTTTGAAGGAAGCCAGCCATGTCGCATTCGCGGTCGGTCATTATCGCAACGGCATTCTGCTTAGTCCGGCTACGGCCATGCTTGCAGCCGATTGCCTGGAAGGCAAGGAAACAGCCGAATATAATCAAGCTTTCTCACCGGAACGGTTTGGAAGAAGGGGTTGAGCGTATAGATGGATACCTATTCAAGGCAACAGGTTGCAAAGGCTTTAACAATCGCTGGTTCCGATAGCGGCGGAGGCGCGGGCATTCAGGCCGATCTGAAAACGTTCCAAGAGCTTGGCGTCTTCGGTATGTCCGCAATCACGGCGGTGACTGCCCAGAATACGCTTAGCGTACATGGCGTATACCCGATGAGTACGGATGCGATTACTCAGCAGATCCATGCGGTAGGCAATGATATCGGAGTAGATGCCGTTAAGACGGGCATGCTGTTCAGCAGCGAAATCATACTTGCGGTTGCCGAAGCGATCCGGACGTTCGGATGGACGAAGGTTGTCGTGGATCCCGTCATGGTAGCGAAGGGCGGTGCCGTGCTGCTGCAAGAAGAGGCAATTCGCGCCCTAACGGGCAAGCTATTGCCGCTTACGGCAGTCGTGACGCCTAACATACCGGAAGCGGAGCAGATTACGGGCAGCTCGATTCTGAGCAAGACGGATAAAGAAGAAGCGGCAAGGAAACTGGCCGGCTTCGGTGCTCGTTATGTCATTATCAAAGGCGGTCATGACGCGGGGGCGGAAGCCGTGGATTTGCTGTTTGACGGCCGCTATTTCACCGAGCTGGCAGGCAAACGCATCGCTACGGGACATACGCATGGTACGGGATGCACATTCTCAGCTGCTCTGGCAGCAGGGCTCGCTCGCGGGCTTGATGTCGAGAGCGCTATGCGAGAGGCCAAAGCTTTCATCCAAGCGGCAATCGAAAACGCGATACATATCGGCGGCGGCCGGGGACCAACGAACCACTGGGCGTACAAGCGCAGCCGAACGTCTATCTCCATGCTATATGACGAAAATACAAGCAAATAATGGCATACTTATCGATAATAAGTGCTACTGCCCAATTAAGCCGATGCCATTCAAGGATTGGATCAAAAATCAGCTAAAACCCTCTGAATTTCGGTTTTACTTTGCATAAGGTTGGGCGTATGATTTGTTCAACAACTAAATGAGTCAAACGCTAAATTCCCAAACAGGGAAACGGGGGACCCGACCGAAACCATCCGAATGGTTTCATGGGGTGAATCCTTTCGCTTGCCTTAGCAAGTATGAGGTAGGGCACTCTCAAGCCCGAATCCGACAGCTAACCTCGTAAGCGTATTGAGAGAGAACCGCGATCGTGCCTTGCATAGGCTCGTCTTTTTCGTTATGCAAGAAGTCCGAGAGTAGAGTATCTCTGCTCTCTGGGCTTCTTTTTGTTGCGTATAAGCATGGAAATTACGAGGAGGCTGCCCAATGAATGCGATCGAAATTAACAAACTGACCAAAACGTACGGCAAAGCAAGAGGAATAACTGATATTAGTTTTTCCATTGAAGAGGGAGAAATTTTTGGGTTTATCGGGCCGAACGGGGCAGGTAAATCAACGACGATCCGAACGTTATTGTCTCTCATCTATCCGACAAGCGGCAGCGCTACGATATTCGGTAAAGACTGCATCAAGTTTGCTCCGGAAATCAAAAAGGAAATCGGTTATTTGCCGTCGGAGGTTTTTTATTACGACAATATGAAGGTCGCAGACTTGTTGAATTACTCAGCCAGCTTTTTCAAAAAGGATTGCAAAAAAAGAATAAAAGAATTGGCTGAAATGATGGATCTGGATCTAACGAAAAAAATAGATGACCTGTCTTTAGGCAACAAAAAGAAAGTGGGTATCGTTCAAGGTCTGCTCCATAGTCCGAAGCTCATTATTCTTGATGAACCTACCAGCGGCCTTGATCCGCTCATGCAGCAAAAGTTTTTCGAATTGCTTGAAGAAGAGAATGAAAAAGGAGCCACGATTTTATTCTCCTCCCATATCTTAAGCGAAGTTCAGCGGTTATGTAATCGAGTAGCGATTATTAAAGAGGGAAAAATCGTTACGGTCGAAAAAATCAGTACTTTAAAAGAAAATAACTACAAAAAGTTTACGGTAGATACGTCAGAACAACTTGAACCCGATTTTTTCAATATGGCCGGCGTGAACAATATTTCGGTGAACGGGAAATCAACGAGCTTTTTATTTAAAGGCAATATAAACCATGTGATGAGAAAGATAGCTGAAATTGAAATTGAGAACTTGTGGATCGAAGAGCCGAACCTTGAGGAAATCTTTATGCATTATTATGAAAAAGGGGTCTGATCGGCGATGAATATGTTTGTGCATGAGTTGAAGGCGTACAGAAAATCGATGCTGATATGGACGCTCTCTTTAATAGGCATCATGATCTTATTCCTCTCGCTCTTTCCTGGCATGTCCAAGGACATTGACGAATTTACCAAAGTGCTGGAAGGCTATCCCGAAGGCGTCAGAAAAGCGCTCGGAATTGAGCTCGAAAGCATAGGGACCCTATTAGGCTTTTATTCTTATATTTTCATGTACATTACGCTCTGCGGCGCTATTCAAGCGATGATTCTGGGAACGTCGATTGTTTCCAAGGAGGTCCGTGAGAAAACAGCAGACTTTCTCTTAACGAAACCCGTAACGCGTACGCAAATAATGACTTCCAAGCTGATGGCTGCCGTTGTTTCATTAGCGGTTACGAATGTTCTATATCTCATTGCGGCAAACCTCATGGCAGTCCAGATGAAGACGGAAGATTATAGCGGGAAACTATTCTTTATGATTTCGTTAACCTTGTTGTTTATACAGCTCATTTTCCTTGCCATAGGCATTATCGTTTCCGTTGTGTTTCCTAAGATCAAGGCTGTGTTATCCGTTTCGCTCGGTACCGTGTTCGCCTTTTTTGTAATCGGCATGCTCGTAGCGGCAGGCGATGATGGCGCCAAACGTTATTTGTCGCCATTCAAATATTTTGACCCTAAGCTGATTATCGAAAGCTCCAAGTATGAAGCTTCCTATCTCGCGGCAGCCATCGGCATCATTATCGTTTCCATCGCTGTCAGCTACGCCGTCTATAGGAAAAAAGATGTTCATGCTGTATAAGAGAAAACGACAGGGTGGGGTGCAAAATGAATGTTTTTTACAGGGAAATGAAAACGTACCGAAAATCGATTATTTTTTGGAGCATTGGAATCATTCTGTTGCTTGCAAGCGGTATGAACAAATATGAAGCAACGGCAGCAAGCGGACAACTTAACAGCATGATGAAGGATATGCCCAAAGCTCTCAAAGCGTTTATGGGCTCGGGGGATCTGGATCTATCCAAGGCTAGCGGTTATTTTGGAATCTTGGCCATATACTTTTTGTTGATGGCAACGATCCATGCGGTCATGCTCGGAGCCAATATTATCGCAAAGGAAGAACGGGATAAAACGGCAGAGTTCTTATTCACGAAACCGGCATCGCGCAATCAAATCGTTACGGCGAAAATACTGGGGGCGTTAGCCAATATCCTTATATTAAATATCGTTGCCTGGGTTTCGAGCGTTGTTATTGTAGGCAAGTACAGTAATGGCGAAGCTGTAAATGATGATATTGCCATCGTCATGTCCGGAATGTTCATCTTGCAGCTTCTCTTCCTGGTTATAGGTACGTCGATCGCTGCCGCATACAAAAACCCGAAAAAGGCAGTCTCGCTTGCAACAGGCATCCTGCTTATCACGTTCATTCTATCGATTGCCATCGACTTGAACGAGAAACTCGAAACCTTAAAAGTGCTCACGCCGTTTAAATATTTTGAAGCAAAAGATATTATGTATGGCGGTGGGTTGGATGTTGCATTTGTCCTCATATCTATCGTATTTATTGCAGTTTTGACGATAATGACGTATATATTATTTAGGAAACGCGATTTGCATGTTTAAGAGACTTATAAAAGGTAAAACCTCTATAAAAAAGGAAGTGTTGACCGATGAATCTAGAAGAGGTTATGCAGGAGCTTGAAGCTCTCGGCAAGGAACGAACGAAGAAAATATACGTTTCGAATGGTGCGCAAGAGCCGTTATTTGGTGTTGCTACAGGGGCTATGAAGCCTATTTTCAAGAAAACGAAAATCAATCAACCTTTGGCCGAGCAGCTCTATGCCACAGGTAACTACGATGCTATGTACTTTGCCGGCATTATTGCTGATCCCAATGCGATGACGGTAGCGGATTATGATCGCTGGATGGATTCGGCTTATTTTTTCATGCTGTCTGATTATGTGGTCGCGGTAACGTTGGCAGAAGCGGATATTGCGCAAGAGGTTGCCGATAAATGGATCGCAAGCGGAGAAGAGATGCGTATGTCAGCGGGGTGGAGCTGTTACTGCTGGCTGCTCGGCAATCGGAAGGACAGTGAATTTGACGAAAGTAAATTAGCCAATATGCTCGAATTGGTGAAAAATACGATCCATGATGCTCCCGAACGAACGAAATATGCGATGAATAACTTTTTGTACACCGTGGCGATATCCTATGTGCCGCTCCATGAGAAGGCGGTCGAGACCGCAGAGGCAGTAGGCCCGGTAGAAGTCGGTAAAGACAAGAAACCAACCAAGCTCATACACGCTTTGGCTAACATTCAGAAGGAAGCGGCGAAAGGGAGGCTTGGTTTCAAACGCAGACATGTTAGGTGTTAAAGTTTTGTTTTAAAATATAGGAAAGTATACAAATGGGGATGTGCGAATGATGCACGTCCCCATTTGTATTTTATGCAATTGGTGCAGGATACATTTCCATCCTCATGAGATCGATGACCATGTTGCCGCCTTTAAGTATATCTAGACCAATAAGTCCATTAATGTAATTGATATCATCGTGAAATACGCCAAAATCAATTCTAATATCCTTCATGTTAAAGTTACCGAGCTGAATCTCATCTATCTGCTTTTGAAATGAATACTCATCTCCGCCAATTCCAAAGCTTCTTACAAGCGTATCTCCATTCTCGAAATGTATGCCGATTTCTGAAACGATATCAGAGGACAAAAGGGAATGCGCTGCGCCAGTATCAATGACTAAATTGTCGACAGTTAAAGAGCGCCCTTTATAACAAATGGTCATGGACGTTTGGAGTAAATTGTGAATATATTCAATCTGCATTTCGTCTACTCCGATATAAAGGGTTATGTCTAAGTTCAATAGCTATTTTCTCTTGGCCGGTATGGTAGACAATGTTGTTGTCCTTGCACTTAAATAATTGTTTAGTTGCTTCATCTGGATCTTGAATCGCTTTAACCAATGCGACTTCATCAACATACTGAATATTACCTTCGGTATGGGAAGTCAGGATTTCAAGCAGAACATACTGGCTGGGGTAAATATTCCGAACTTCTTGCCATTGCATAGTACATTCACCTCGCTATCAGCGTTTCTTGCAATAAATTATACCATATTACTGGATTGTCAACTGCTCCATTTTTCTCCGATACGCTTCTTAATAATTTCTTTTAATAATGGAAGAGTTGCTAGGAAGGTAAAAAACAAGGCTCTAATCGTAAACGATACGATTGGAGCCTTGTTTTTTGTTCAATTGGAGCATTAAGCCTCCATCTTCTGAGCGGAGTGCAGCTTGTAGTAGCGACCTCTCTGAGCCATCAGTTCGTCATGCGAGCCTGATTCGGCAATGCCTTTATCTGACACATACATGATCCTATCGCAGTTCTTAACGGTGGAGAGGCGATGCGCGATAATGAACGATGTGCGTCCTTTGAGCAATTCATTCAAGCCTCGCTGAAGCAGGCGCTCGGTCTGAGCATCGATGGATGAAGTAGCTTCGTCCAATATAAGGATGCGCGGATTGGCAAGCAGCGTGCGAGCGAACGAGATGAGCTGCCGCTGTCCTTGTGAAAGCTTCGAGCCCCGTTCATTAACCTCCGTCATATAGCCTTTCTCGAACTCGCGGATGAATTCGTCGGCGCATACGGTTTTGGCAGCGGCGATAATCTCCTCCTCGGTGGCGTCGAGCTTGCCGTAGCGGATATTATCAAGAATCGTGCCGGAGAAGATGAAGCTGTCCTGCAGCATGATGCCCATTTGACTGCGCAACGACTTCAGCTTCACTTCCGCGATATCATGGCCGTCGATAAGAATCTTACCGCTCGTTACATTGTAGAAGCGCGAGATCAGATTGACGACCGTTGTTTTGCCGGCGCCTGTAGGACCAACAAGAGCGATGCTCTCGCCCGCTTGAATATCGAAGCTCAGATTTTGCAGCACGTTGTGACCAGGATCGTAAGCGAAGGTCACATCGTCGAACGTTACCCGTCCGCGGATAGGAGGCAGCTCCCGCGCCTTCGGAGTGTCGCTTACGGTTACTGGCTCGTCTAGCGTCTCAAAGATTCGTTCCAAATAGGCAACGGCGTTAATAAAGCTGTTATATAAGTTCGAAATGCTGAGAATCGGTTGCCAGAAGCGCGCTGCATAGCTGCTCATGGCGAGAATGACGCCGAATGTGACTTCCTGCGGTCCAAGCGCCAGCAAGCCGACGAAATAGATGGCAGTCGTTACGATGGCCGCCAGGTTGTCTACCGAGAACGGGATCAAGAAGTTGAAATACATCGCTCTCATCCACGTTTTGCGGTAGTTGCCGGACAGGCGGGTCATGGTGCCTTCGTTATGCTGCTCGCGGGTGAAAATTTGGGTGACGCGAATGCCGCTGATGCTCTCCTGCATGTATGCGTTCATATTGGAGCTCTTGTTGGATACCGCTTGCCACGCCCTGCGCTGCTTGGTCTTGATGAGCAGCATGATGCCGAGGAAGACGGGCAGGCCACCGAGAATGACAAGCGATAGCTTGGCATTGACGGCGAACATAAAAGCGCCGATGAAGATCAGGTTCAAGATCTCCAAGATGAAGTTGATGATGCCGTTGGACAGCACATCCGATACCGAGTTAACGTAATTGACGACCCGGATAAGAATCTTGCCTTGAGGACGGTCGTCATAATATTGGAACGGAAGCTCTTGCAGATGCTTGAACAGATCCGTACGGATATCAAAGATGATATCCTGCCCAACGCGGGTCATAATGCGCGAGCGGATCGTAGCAAGAATAACGCTGACGACGATCGTAACAAGCGTTACCGCCGACCATCCGATCAGCGCCGTCTTGTCTTTCGCGGGAATCGTTACATCGACTACGTGCTGAATGATAAGAGGCGCGGAAAGCGCAATGCCCGCCGATAGGGCGCTCAGCACGAAGGCGATGATCATCGCCTTCTGGTGACGTCTAATATAGACGAGCGCCCGACGAAAGTGTCGGATATCAAAGGGTGACTCCAAATTCTCGTCGATGTCGAATTTATTTCTAGCCATGAGTGGTCACTTCCCTTTCAATGCCCTCGTTCTGCAGAATGAACACGTCGTAGTAATAGCCGCGCTTCGCCAAAAGCTCGGCGTGCGTGCCTTCTTCGATGACACGGCCGTTCTCCAAAATGAGGATACGGTCAGCCTGCGCCGTCGTAGACACGCGCTGGGCGATAATGATTTTGGTACAGGCGAAATCCAGCTCCCGCAGGCTCTGCTGAATATGCTCCTCCGTCTCGAGATCGACAGCGGAGGTCGTGTCATCGAGGATCAGGATAGGAGGCTGCACAGCCATGGCACGGGCCAAAGCGATGCGCTGCTTCTGTCCGCCGGACAAGCCGACCCCCCGTTCGCCGACGATCGTATTATAGCCGTCCGGCATCTTGCCGATGAAGTCGTGGGCGGCGGCGAGCTTCGCGAACTTCGTCACTTCCTCTTCCGGCATATCCGGATTGCCGTACGCGATATTGCCGTCTATCGTGTCGGAGAACAGCAGGACGTCTTGTGTAGCTATGCCGATATTGCCGCGTAGCTCATCGAGCTCCAGCTTGCGCACGTCGGTGCCGTCCACTAGGACGCTGCCCTTCGCTACGTCATAGAAGCGCGGAATCAGGTTGATTAGCGTCGTCTTGCCTGAACCGGTTGCGCCCATGATCGCAATTGTCTCTCCGGGCTCGACCGTAAAGCTAATATCCTCAAGCACCGTCACGTTGTCGTATTTGAAGCTTACGCGGTCGAACTGGATGCGGCCCTGATAACGTCGCTTATCAACCGTGTTGTGCTTGTTGACGATTTCAGGATGCGCATAATAAACATCGATGATTTTGTTAAGGCTTGCAAAAAATCGCTGAATGTCATTAATGATAATGCCGATGTTGCGCATAGGGTTGGACAGCCCCCATATGAGCGCGGAGAAGGCGGAAAACTCACCGAAGGTGATACGCCCGTCCATGATGTATAGACCTCCTACAAGCATAAGGATCACGCTGAATGCCTGGGAGAATGTCTCTAAGTATGGGAAGTAGTCAAGCCATACCATAGCCGCGGTCTTGTTCGCTTTAGAATAGTTAACATTTTTCTCCGTGAACTTCTGGACCTCGAATTCTTCTCTCGCGAACGCCTTGACGACGCGATTGCCGGCAATATTTTCCTGAGTCGTCGTATTGAGCTGCGAGAGACGTTCCCGAAGATCGACATACATCGGGCGTACGCGCCTCGCGAAAATAAAGGCCACAATAAATATCGGCGGCGATAGGATAAGCAGCCACAACGTCAGTTCGACGTCGATGAAGAAGAAATAGACGACTGCCGCTACGAACACGGTCAGCGATTCGATGATCGTCTTGATAATCCACGCCAAAGAGTGTCTTACCATATCGAGATCGCCCGTCATCTTGGTCATCAGATCCCCTGTGCGGTTGCGATCGTAGTACTTCATGTCCTGGCCTTGAATTTTGTTGTACAAATAAATACGGACGCGGTACAGCATGTTCTGTGATGCTCGTTCATACATGATGGTTGTAAAATAAGCCAGTCCCGTGCGCAGCAAGGAAAAGCCGATCATGCCGAGACAAAGTCCGATCAGCATCGCCTTCTCGCGCGATAGATTTTGCATGGCATTGTCGCCAGCGATAAACGTATCGACAATGCGTTGACCGATGTACGGGTTAATAATGGTCAGCGAGGAGCCTACTACAGATAGGCATAACGCAAGAATATACCGTACACGATCCCCTTTCAAATTGAGCCATAACCACTTGAATTGAAACATCTGATCACCGGTTTCTGTAAGTTTCTAGATTCTGAATTTCGGAGTGAAAAGCCCCCTCTGTTCATGGATGGGTTGCATCCAATCGAACTGAGACGGCTCCTCTTGAATATTACTATGGAAATTATAACATGTGAATTGGAAATATTGCGGAACATTTTTTTTATATTTAATTGGTACAAATTTATATGACAATGATATATATCTAAGGGTGAATATATGCAAAAACACTAATTTTCAGCCGAAATACATTAATTTTTTATTGCGGGGATTGTTGGGCGTTGGCCCGGTTGCCATCGTACCTTGGATTATGGTAACGTAGAATTATTAATGTGAAGGGGGTGAGGTAGGTGAATCACGAAATGGCCAACAACCGTATTAGCCAGCTGCCGATTGCAACGGCTGGCATTGTTCATGCATTTTCCGCGAACGGGATCAGTCTGTCCAATTACGATCATACGTTTGAACCATTCGCGAGAAGACGCCTACCTTAACCACAACGGATTGTTTTATTGTCCAGAGGGTCGCGGGCTTGTTGCCGCGGCTCTTTTTTTGACGTATAGGAAAGTATATGATTTTGCAAATACTTTCTCTATACGTTTCGACGAAACGTTGGCGTCTATAGATAGAACGCCGTCAGGTGTTTCTTCTTATGTACGCAAGGAGGGTCTTCATCCAACAGGAGGCTCTTTAAAAATGATAATAGTGAACATTCAACAAATAAAGAAATACCATGCGGCGAACCTTGTGCTGGACGGGGTGACGCTGCAGCTTCAAGAGAATGAAAAGGTCGGTCTGATCGGCTGCAACGGCAGCGGTAAATCGACGCTGCTTCGGCTTATCTCGGGTCATGATGGAATCGACGAAGGTATGCTGACCGTGAAGAAGGATTTGCGTATCGGCTACTTGCCGCAAATTCCCGCGGAATTCGAAAAGCTTACCGTTTATGAGGTGCTCGCTTACGGGGTTCGGGAGCTTATGGTCACGAAGCGGGAAATGTCGGAGCTGGAGGAGCGAATGTCCGGCTCTGAAGCTGCATCGAATTCGGAAGCGATGGAGAGATTGCTGGAGGCTTATGCCCTTGTGCAAGAGCGCTTCGAACGAGGCGGCGGCTATGAGATGGATACGGCTATTGATCAAGTGGCGAGCGGATTGCAAATCGATCGGCGCAATGACGGGCGGAAGTTCGGCAGCTTGTCCGGGGGAGAGAAGACTCGTATTGTTCTGGCGTCCCAGCTGGTCGTTCGTCCGGCCTTGCTGTTGCTGGACGAACCGACGAATCATCTGGATCTTAAAGGCATCGAGTGGCTCGAGCAGTTTCTGCAGCGTTACGAAGGCGCATGCGTGATCGTGTCGCATGATCGCTATTTCCTCGATGCCGTGGGGACGAAGATGATCGAGCTGGAGGATGGCGAAGCTCATACGTACCTCACCAACTACAGCGGGTACATCAAGGAGAAGGAAGAGCGTCTTATGCAGCAGTTCGCTCAATATCAAGAGCAGCAGAAGGCGATCAAAAAAATGAAAGAAACGATTCGACAGCTGGAGGAATGGGGACGCATCGGAGGAAACGAGAAGTTTTTCAAGAGGGCAGCCTCGATCCGTAAGGCTTTGGAGAGGATGGAGACCGTGAAACGTCCCGTCTTGGAGCGGAAAACGGCGGATTTCGAGCTATCTCCTCTTGAGCGATCCGGTCGAAAGGTCCTCGCATTCGAAGACGTGACGAAGCAATTCGGAGGAAAAGCGATACTGAATGGAGCAGAGGGAAGTCTGATGTACGGCGAGAAGGTCATGCTGCTCGGAGACAACGGATCGGGAAAAACGACGCTGTTCAAGCTGCTTCAGAACGTCATGGAACCGGATGGCGGCAAGGTGGAGCTGGGCGCGCGCGTGGAAATCGGTTATTTGGCGCAGCAGGAGCCGGTTAGCGATCAGAAGCTGACAGTACTCGATTATTTCCGCATCGAGGGAGGCTTGGAAGAAGGGGAGGCAAGAAGCGTGCTGGCCCAATATTTGTTCTATGGCGCCGACGTTTTCAAGCCGCTGCATATGATCTCAGGAGGCGAATGGTCGCGCCTGCGCTTAGCCTTGCTGGTGAGACGGAAGCCGAACTTGCTTCTGCTGGATGAGCCGACGAACCATCTCGATGTCGCCTCGCGGGAAGCGCTTGAGGAAGCTCTGGAGCAATTTCCAGGCACGATATTGGCGATTTCCCATGACCGATATTTCATTAATCGACTTGCGAAGCGCGTATGGGAGCTGGAGCAAGGTAAGATTACCGCTTATCTCGGCAATTATGATGACTATAAGGTGAAACGCGGAGAAAGGCAGGTATCGGCCCCCGTACAACTGCCGAAGAAAACTAAAGAGGCTCAAGGCGGCGGATCGGAGCGCCAAAACGATCGCAGGCGCGAGCAGCTAGAGCTCGAAATTGCCGTAATGGAAGAGGAATTGGCTCTTGCGGATATAGAATTGCACCGGCTTGATCATAGCGGCGATACCGCACGCCTTGAAGCCAAATGGCACGACAAGGAAGAGGCACAATCCAAGCTCGATGCGCTTATGGCATTATGGCTGGAGCTGTCGGACTCTACTTCATGAACCAAATATTTTCGTGAAAAAAGGACCTCGGCCTTCACTATTAGTGGAGTTCGAGGTCCTTTCGCGTATAAAAGGTGCATTCTCATGACGTTTTGCCTGTATTTCATACAGCCTAATCGGTCCCAATCGCCTGTTAAGCGACTTTTGAATGGAAAACATACAGTCAAAACCGGCATTTTAGCCCGCAGCAGGGTTTCTCCCTCCCTTTGACTGTACGAAATCCAATCATACTCAGATATCGTATCGTTTCCAGTCATTTGACTGCACAAAATCCACCCAAAAGGCTAGGGCATCTCAAAATTAAAGCTTAGAGCTGTTTCAAGTACGCTACGATCGTAAGCAAGCCTTTGTCGAAATTCTCGAGATTGAAATGCTCGTTCGGCGCGTGCAGGTTTTCGTCCGGGAGGCCGAAGCCCATCATGACAACGGGAGCTTGCAGGATGCGGGAGAATGTCTCGACGATCGGAATCGAACCGCCGTCCTTCGTGAACAGCGCGCGAGTGCCGTACACTTGCTCATAAGCGTCCGCTGCCTTCTGCAGCATTGGATGCGAAGGATCCATGTTGAACGCTCGGGCTTGTTCACCGCGTCGAATGACCAACTTCGCTCCGGGCATGACATGGGACTCCAGATGTGCCGTAATCCGATCAAGGGTGAGCGCGGGATCCTGTTCACCGACGAGACGGCAGGTAATCTTGGCATGAGCTTCCTTCGGGATGACGGTTTTTGTGCCTTCGCCTTGGAAGCCGCCATAAACGCCGTTCAGCTCAAGCGTCGGTCTTGCGCCTGTCCGCTCAACGAAGGAATAGCCTTCTTCCCCGTAGAGGGCTTCGAGACCAAGATTGCTTCGTAACTGCTCGTCATTGTGATTTTGCTTGAGAAATTCCGCGCGCATGTCCGAGGAGAGCTCCGGCACGCCTTCGTAGAAGCCGTCAACCGCGACTCGTCCTTGGTCGTCATGCAGGGAAGCGAGCAGAGATACGAGCGCATGCAGCGCGTTCGGAACGCCGCCGCCGAATGTGCCGGAATGCAGATCGGTATTGGCAGTCGTGATCGCGACTTCAAGCGAGCAAAGTCCGCGCAAGCCCGTCGAAATAGCCGGTTTTCCCGGGGCTAGAAGCGAGGTGTCAGATATAAGCACGACATCCGCAGCCAGCTTGTCGGCATGCTCCTTCATAAAAGCGGGCAGATTCGGGCTTGAAATCTCCTCTTCGCCTTCGATGCAAATCTTCACGTTTACCGGAAGGTCATTTTCTTGCTCCAAAAGCGCTTCAATTGCTTTCATATGTAGGAACAGCTGTCCTTTATCATCCGTTGCGCCGCGCGCATACAACTTGCCGCCGCGGATGGTTGGTTCGAATGGAGGGGTGTCCCAGAGATGCAGCGGATCAACGGGCTGCACGTCATAGTGACCGTAGATAAGTACGGTCGGTTTGCCAGGCGCACCTAAATGCTCGGCATATACGATCGGATGACCTTTCGTGGGAATGATCTCGACCTTCTGCAGGCCGGCTTTCTCCAATTTGGCAGCCACCCATTTCGCGGCATCAATCATATCGTTCTTATGCTCGGACAATGCCGAGATGCTCGGTATCGTTAGAAATTGCTTCAACTCATCCAGATGTTGTTCCTTTTTGCTCCGAAAATAGCTCTCGTAACTCACAGGCAGCACCTCCTCATTTATTGTAGTTTTAGTATACCTGTTCAGACGGTGAAGTAAAACTTGTCTAAATGGGAGGGAATGCCCTGATTATCTTTCGAGGCTTCGGAATCCGTTCTAATCGCCAACAAGTCGCTCATTATCATTCCATTGCCCATACATTTTGTTAGTACGGGTATGCTCGATAAATTTGGCTAATCGATTTTGAAACAAGGCAGCGTCTTGGCGCACGGACTGGATATTGTCGATCCGAATACGGACATAGAGCTCGGGCAAGCCTTGAAAGTTCTCATAGAGCACTTCGTCCTCGCGTAATTGAGCTAATATATCTTCATGAATAACGAAGGATTCAGCACTCATATCAGGCAGAACTTTACGTCCTGCCTCCGTCATTAAACCTAGCTTCTCCATACAGCGGACGCGCTCTTTATTGAGCTCGGTCCATTTGCTCTTATTTCTGCGAGGTGAAAATCGCTGCGCTGTCTGCGTGTCGTTCATTTTTTTCTTCGTGCTGTCAATCCAACCGAAACATAACGCTTCTTCAACGAAATCCACGTAGTGTAAGGAGTAATCATTTGTAACTATCCAACAATAATCTTCCGTACCATGATTGTCGCTTAGCCATTGCCGCCACTCTTGCCGACTTTCTACATGTACGATGTTATCAATGATCATGGTTTCGATCGCCCTTCATGAAGTTCAACATGTCCAAGTAATGCTGATTGTACATGATGCCTAACACGTTACCGAACGGATCGATAACCGAAGCCGTGATGAAGCCTTCCCCGCGGTGTTGAATCGGTTCGTACTCCGCAGCTCCCATCGCTTTCAGTCGGCTTACTGTCGCATCAATATCATCCACATGCCAGTACATAATGGAACCGCCTAAGCCGGCTGTTGCTTGGGGAGGAGCATATTTGCGATTAATCAATCCCAGCTCATGCTGATAGTCGCCAACGCGGAACTCGGCATAGACGAGCTTGCCATCGGGTCCCGACCGTTCAAAGTAAGGAGCAATGCCAAGCAGCTCCGCGTACCATTTCGACGCAGCCTCCATATCTTCTGCCCAGTAGCTGATTGTTGCAAATCCTCTTAGTGTTTGGGTTGTATTCATCGTTCTTTCCTCCAATGTTTTTGTTGTTGACTTCATTGTAAGCAACAATGTCTGACAACAGTGTGTCAGTGATTCAGAACTCTTTTTTACAGTAAATATAGCAACTCTATTCTAGTTATTTATCCGGTTCAATCCTGTCCATGCGTTCATACCATAATTGAAAACAGGGGAGGAATAGCTTTATGCCCATAAATGAATCGTTATGTGATCAGTTCTCAAGGATCATCGGAGGGGAATCCGGCTTTGCCGGAGGCAAATGTGTCTCTACTATTAATCGCAATGAAATAAAAGGCAAGATTCTAAGGAAAAGGTTTCGAGTTACGTCCTCTTTCTCGTTCGAGTCATTGAATGTAAGAACAGGCAAGGCCCTCTGTTTGGGTAGAGCAGCTTTCTTGCAAACGGAAGTGAATCGATTTATTAAGGCTATTCGCAATCAAGGCATTAAGGTGTCTTCTGTCCACAATGAATGGCTATTCGAGCAGCCACGTTTAATTTATATCAATATTGAAGCCGTGGACAAACCGCTTGTATTCGCTAGAAAAGTCAGACGCGCGTTACGAGCGGCAATGAATAAGCAGCATTCCTCGAGATGAGGGATGCTGTTTTTTTGTGATTGGAGCTTACTCTGCATTATTTTTTTCTAACTTTTATTTCCCATCCCCATCCGCTCCTAATCGTTTAAAATCGTAACAAAGCAAAGTCGGTAAACGAAGAGTTCCTTCGGCATGCTGTTCTGTATGGAGCTTGGAGGAAAAGGAGAGTGCAAACCATGAATAACCGAATTATCGATATAGGAGTCAACCTGATGCATCGTTCGTTTCATCAGGATCGCGAGCTGGTCGTGGAGCGGGCGGAGGCTAATCAGGTCGGTCCCTTGATCCTTACTGGAACGAGCTTGAGGAGCAGCTCGGAAGCAGCTCGTTATGCGAGCCGTTACCCAGGGAAGCTATATGCTACTGCGGGTGTCCATCCCMATGACGCCAAGAGCTGCGACGGGCAGACGATAGCTAAGCTGCGACAATTGGCGGCGAACCCTGAGGTTGTTGCCATTGGGGAATGCGGTCTAGACTATAACCGTGATTTCTCGCCGCGCGATGTGCAGAGAAAGTGGTTTGGCGAGCAGATTCGATTGGCGCATGAGCTGGACATGCCGTTATTTCTGCATGACCGGGAAGCATTTACGGATTTTATCGGAATGCTTAAGGAATGTGAGGTGAAGAATGCGGTTGTCCACTGTTTTACAGGTACACAAGCAGAGCTTAAAGCCTATCTCGAAATGGGGCTCCATATCGGGATTACGGGCTGGATATGCGATGAGCGAAGAGGCAAACATCTGAGAGAACTCGTCCGAATGATTCCACTGGACCGGCTAATGATCGAGACGGATGCGCCGTTCCTGACACCGCGTGATTTGAAGGAAAAGCCGGCTGGCGGGCGCAATGAGCCTGCATTCCTGCAGCACATTCTGCGCACCGTGGCGCACTGCGTCGGGCAGCCTGAAGAGGTGGTCGCCCAGGCAACGACGAGGACGGCGACTGCGTTCTTCCGAATTTGATCATCATAGTGAGTATAAAAAAACCGCGAAGCCTTGAAGCTTCGCGGTTTTGCGTCATTATTCGATCCATTCTTTCATTATTCTTTTATTTGTCCTCGTTACACTTAGGTTAGTAGGCACAAGCGAGGATGGCACGACGAATAGGGAATGGGAGGAATTAAGATGATGATCGCAAGATTAAGAAGAACGACAGCTATGCTATTAGCACTCAGCTTGTTCGCAAGCTTACTGCTGGCAGTGGGATTGCCGCCAAGCACTGCGCACGCGGCAGAGGATACGACGAATTTCTCAGGGGGAGACGGCACCGCCGAAAATCCTTATAAAGTGTCCAGTGCGGCTGAGTTGGGTCGTGTCACGTTGCCTGGTCCGGGAGCGTACTTCCAGCAGATCGCCCCTATTGATCTGACTGGCGACAATTGGACTCCGCTAGGATTGTTTAGCGGGCATTACGACGGCAATGGCTTTACGATCTCGAATATGACGATTGTATCTTCTGCTCAGAGTATAGGCTTGTTCTCGGAATTGAATATCGGGGCTTCGCTTAACGATGTGACTCTAGAGCAATTTACGATTCAAGCTTCAGGGTCGAATTCGTACGTAGGCGGCTTGGCAGGTCATACTTATTCGGGAGCGGATATCGTTGACAGCAGCAGCAGCGGCTCCATTTTCTTCACAGAAGGGAATTCGATCGGCGGCATAGTCGGCCTTAGTGAAGGGAAGGTCAGTCAAAGCTCAAGTGCAATTGCGATCACAACCAGCGGCGGCACCGTATATGGCGTGGGCGGTCTAATCGGAGCAAATTACGGCGATATAGAAGGAAGCAGCACAAGCGGTACTATAGTTCTGAATAATAATAACGTTTATACCGGTGGCTTGTCCGGAGTGAACGAAGCAACGGTAAGGGAAAGCTCAAGCTCCGTTGCGGTAACGCTAGAGGCAAGTGGATCGCCAGGCGGGTTGGTTGGATATAATCGCCCAGGACGTTTCATTATCAACAGCTACGCAACAGGGCAGGTGAGAGGAAACGCCAGCGCAACTGCAGGCGGCTTAGTCGGCAGAAGTTCCGGCGATATCAGCGGCAGCTATAGCACGGGTAATACCCACACTGGCTCGGGAGGCATGGCTGGCGGTTTGGTCGGCTATAAAGCTGGCGGTACGATAAACAACAGCTACAGTACAGGCAATGCAAGCGGCAGCTCCGCTGTATTCGTTGGCGGCTTCATCGGAATGAACAATGAAGGCGACGTCAATGACAGCTACAGCACAGGCAGCGCCAGCGGCGGAACGGATGCCAACGGCGGTCTGATCGGTTTTAAGCAGGGGGCAGGCAGTATTAACGATAGCTATTACTTGACCGGGAGCGGGGCTTCGTCATTTGGCGGATCGCCTAAGACTGCCGAGCAGTTGAAGCAGCAGCTAACCTTCGGCTCATGGGATTTCGATCATGCATGGAGAATCGTGGACGGATTCACGTATCCGGCACTCGATTGGCAGCCATATTCAGCTGACGAATCTACTGCTATCGATTATTTGAGCTTGACTTGGGATGTCATCAAGGGGGCTAACAGCACGGCATTGAATGTAACGGAGGATCTCGTTCTACCTGCGACAGGCGACTTTGGCTCTTCTATTACATGGAGCGTATCACAATCCGGTTACATCAATACGTCTACAGGCGCTGTGACCAGGGCAACGGATGACGACCATGAAGTGACGCTTACTGCGACGATCTCGATTGCAGGAGGTACGATACGAACCAAAGATTTTGTCGTGACTATTATCGAGGCGCCAAACAACAAGCCGAACCGCAAAGGAGACGCAGCGGAGACAGTAGAAGCCAAAGTGACGCTAAATACGCCATATACGCTTAACCTCGGGGCGATCTTCGAGGATGCGGACGGCGATCCGCTTAGTTATAAAGTATCTGTAGGAGGCGAGGCGGCTGTAGCGGCTTCCGAGACCTATTCTTACACGCCGGTTACGGCCGATGCAGTGACGCTGGTCTTCACGGCCAGCGATGAGGAAGAGGCTTCGAATGATACGTATACGGTGGAGCTGACGGTGAATCGAAAACCTGACCGACAAGGGGACAAGAGCGCTACGGCAGAAGCAACGGTGATGGTCAATACAGCGTATACGCTCGATCTCGCTACCATTTTTGAAGACGAAGACAATGATGATTTGACCTATAAGGTGTCCGTGAACGGAGCAACGGCGGCTGCTGCCGACAGCAATTATTCGTACACGCCGACGGCGGCAGGCACAACGACGCTAGCGTTCACGGCCAATGACGAAATGGCGGATTCGACAGATACGTATACGGTTGAGCTGACAGCCAATACCGTTCCCGTTCGCCGGGCGGGAATTAGCGCTGCGGCTGAAGCGACCGTAACGGTAAATACGCTCTATACATTGAATCTAGCGACGATCTTCGAGGATACGGACGGGGATGCTCTTTCTTACCTAGTTTCCGTTAACGGGGCGACGGCAGTGGCGGCAGCAAGCACCTATTCCTACACGCCAACGACGACAGCAACGGTGACGCTCGTATTCACAGCCAACGATGGCACCATCGATTCTGCAGACACGTATACGTTGGAGCTGTCCGTTAATTCTCTGCCTTCGCGCAAAGCTGATGCAAACGCGACGGCGGCGGCAGCCATAACGGTGAATGACCCGTATACGATCGATCTGGCCGCAATCTTCGAGGATGCAGATGACGATGATTTGACTTATAAAGTGTCTATTAAGGGCGCTGCCGCAATAACGGTAATAAGACCCTATACGTATACACCTGCTTCTGCGGGTACAATGACGCTTGTGTTCAAGGCAAATGACGGATTGACGGACTCTGCGGATACCTTTACGGTGACGCTGACCGTAACTCGTCCAGCCGGAAGCAGCGGCGGGGGAAGTATCCCGCCTGCCCTGCCTGAATATGAAGTGACGCTCGCCAGCGCTGCCGGTGAAGCGAAATTACCAGTGAAAGTGGATCCTGCAGCAGGCCGCGCTACTTTAGTGCTTACCAGAGAGCAGGCTAAGTCTATTTTCGCCACAGTAAATCCGACGTTAGTCCAAATGCCGGTCATTCCAGGCGTAGACCGCTACACGGTTGAAGTGCCTGCTAATATGCTCACAGGTACGACGGGTGAAGGCGAGCTCGTATTCGAGACCGATGCGGGGAGTATCACGGTTCCAGCCGATATGCTGAAGGACACGGCGAATACGGAAGGGAAGACCGCGGGCATTACGATTGGCGAAGGCAATAAGTCGGGTTTGTCACCTGAGACGGCTGCAGCAATTGGTGATCGCCCGTTGGTGGAGTTGACGTTAGAGCTGAATGGAGTGAAGGTGCCATGGAGCAATCCGAATGCACCTGTTCGTATTACCATTCCATATGCGCCAACAGCGAAGGAGCTGGAGAACCCTGAGCATATCGTTATCTGG
>NZ_JBFRGE010000037.1:0-57389 GCF_052115185.1 Paenibacillus sp. 2TAB19
CTGCCGACAGGCATGGCGACCTTTAACGACGGTTATCGAACGAACTTTGCTTCCCTATCGGCTGCCGTAATTATAAGTATCATTCCCGTTCTTATCGTCTATGTGTTCCTGCAACGTCAGATTATAGAAGGAATGACTGCGGGCAGCGTCAAAGGTTAATAGAATCGCTTTTCAATCAGAAGCAGCTTGCCGTCCATGGACGGCATCTGCTGTTTATGCTAGTTACCAACCAGGAGGCTCCCTAGATGAACTYGAGACCGAAGCTTATGCTCGCATTCATAGCTCTGATCGTCATTCCGATGATCGGCCTCGGCATCTWCTCGTTTCTGAATTCAGAAACGCTGCTTGAGGAAAAATATAGCGAGCAGACGGAAATTTCGCTCAAGGCGGTAGGAGGCAACATCCGCTATTTCTTCCGGGAACTCGATCAACTGTCAGACGGCAATCTGACAAGCTCCGAGGTTCAGGATACGCTCAAGTACAGCACTTATACGGCAATCGATCCAAGTACGCTCATCGCGATTAATCAGGCGGAGAAGGAGATGAACCGGATACTGTTCCAGCATCCGGCGGTCAGCTTCGTCGTGCTTTACGCGAAGGACGGTACGATGTTCCGCTCCTATCGCAACGATCCGACGACGTTTAAGCCGATTACCTTCGATATGTTCAAGCTGCATTCGATCTATGACGAGGTGATAGCGCTAGGGGGCCGTCCGCTATGGATCGGACCTTATGAGCAGCGAGAGCTGACGGGTGTTGACCCGCCCTTGTTTACTCAGCTTCGCGTCGTAAAGGATATTGAGACGTTCAACGATCTAGGCGTTATGATTACGCAGTACAAGACCGAAGAAGTGATGAGCATGCTCAAAGCTTTCCAGAATCCCGATAGCGATGTGCCAGAAACGCGTTATATGATTATTAATAATAGCGGACTCATTATGCTGGACAGCATGGGAGAAGCGCAGGGCAACAAAATCAACGAATACACGGCGCTTAAGCTGCAAAATACGGTCAATTACGAGAGCTCGCGCGAGACCTTCGATACGATTGACGCGCTTGTCTCGTCCTATCAGCTCGATCGGAGCGGGTGGATTCTCGTTTCGATTAAGTCGTGGAATTCGCTGACGAACGAGAATGTACGATTCGTGCAGTGGATCGGCATGATTACGGCGCTTGGCGTTATTTCGGCGATATTGTTCAACGTATTCTTTGTTAACCGCGTAGCGAGGTCGATTATTAAGGTCGTTCGCAAAATGCGTCTTGTAGAGCAAGGTCTATTGGATATTCGTATTACCGCCCAAGGCAAGGATGAGACGGTGCTGCTCGCAAATAGTTTCAATAGCATGGTCGAGCGAATCGGCAGTTTGCTTAATGAGGTCCGCAGAGAGCAGCAGCGCAAGCAGCATGCGGAGATGATGCTTATGCAGGCGCAGATCAAGCCTCACTTCCTGTTCAACACGTTGGAGTCCATTAATGCGCTTGCCGCTCAGAACGAAGGCAAGAAGATTATGCTGATGGTTCGCCGTCTGAGCAACCTGCTGCGTACGAGCATGCATCATTCCGAGGAAATTACGATCGCGCAAGAAATTGAGCATGTGCGAAGCTATTTGGAAATTCAGAAATACCGCTTTGAGGAGCTGTTCACGTACGAGATGAACGTTCCGGATGAAGCGCTCGATTATTCGATTTTGAAGCTGACGCTCCAGCCCCTTGTCGAGAACAGCATACAGCATGGACTTGAAGGATATGGCGACGGAGAAGGGGTTATCACGATCGAAGTGCGTGTTGAACTTCACCAAATTGTGTTGTTCATCCGCGACAATGGAGTCGGGATGAGCGAAAGCGTATTGCAAAAGCTGGCGCAGGGTTCAAGTCCAACAAGCAAGGGTCAGAATGCAGCGGAGCTTGGCGAAAGAAGAGGACTTGGTCTTAGAAACGTAGCGGACCGGCTGCGTATCCATTACGGACCGAACTTCGGTTTATGGATTTGCAGCGGCGAGGGATATGGTACCGTTATCCGCTGCGTCATTCCAAAGAGCAGAGGTGAACAGCAATGAGCGGTAAAGTACTCTTAGTCGACGACGAAGCACATATTACACGAAACTTAGAAAAGGTCATCCCCTGGGAAATGCTTGGCTTGACCGTAGCTGGCGTTGCCAAAAACGGCGTCGAGGCGCTCGAGCTGATGGAACAAGGGCCGATAGATTTGCTGCTATGCGATATTCGTATGCCGGTTATGGACGGTCTTGAGCTTGTCCGCCATATTCGCGAGAAAGAAATAGCTTGCGATATCATCATGCTTTCGGGATACCAAGATTTTACTTATACGCGTACCGCCATTCAATATGGCGTCAATGATTATATGCTGAAACCGATTCCATACGATGAGCTGACGGGCGTCATTGCCCGCATTATGGCGAACCAGCGGAACAAGCAGAAGCAGAAGCTCGAAGAGAAGCAGAAGCTGGGGCGAATGATCGATCTTGCTAGCGAAAAAATATTGTACGACATCATCATGGATTATACTGATGTGACGGCAGACAATTGGCTGCTTACAGGCGATGAACAGCAGCTTAAGGAGCAACAGTTCGTCTTGATTGTATTGGATCTGGACGTCAGCTCGGAGAAAACGAAGGATTGGCGCGACTGGTCCGACAAGGAGCGTAAGCTGTGGAACTTCGCGGTGTGCAACGTGCTTCGCGAGAAGCTGCATCAGCAGTCGCTTCACCATGCGGTCATACAAATTCGCGATGGCGAGTGGTGCGTGCTGATTGAGGTGGATAAAGATATTCCATACAATTTGGCTCAAATCAAAGAGTGGACGGAGATGCTGCTCATTACCGTAAGCGGTCATGTGAAGCTGAACCTATTCGCCGGCATATTCCGAGAATTCGCCTCTGTAGCAGACTTGTCCAGTGCGTATAAGGTTGTACAGCAAGGCATGCAGCTTACACCCGTGCACGATGTCATGGCGGTCTATCCATCGGAGCAGATGAGATCGTCGAAGGCAGATCAAGCGTTCTGGGATACGGCGGAGAAAATTATCGGCGCGGTGAAGCGCGGCGATTCGATCACCGTGGATTTCGAATTGCAGAGCGTGACGCTGCTGCTCCAGCAGATGAATGAGCCGAGTCTCGGCCGGGTGAAGCCGCTGCTCCATTTCTTCGTCCTGCATCTGATGCGGGAGATGAAGGAAATGGGCGTGTTTACCCGCGAGCAGGAGGATATGCTGTGGCGCAGGTTGGACCGCAGATTCGGCATTAAGGATTTGTTGTCAGTCATCAGGCAAGTGACAAGCGCGGTATCCGAGAAATCAATGGATAAGAAGAAGCAATCGGAGCGTTCGATGGCCGAGGCAAGATCGTTCTTGGATCGCAACCTATACCGCGATCTTAGCGTGGAGGAAGCGGCGACGCATGTGGGCCTAAGCACGTCGTACTTTAGCCTGCTGTTCAAGCAGACGTTCGGCGAGACGTTCATCGAATATGTAACGAGGCAAAGGATGGAGCGGGCGAAAGTCATGCTCGCCGATACGCAGAAGAGCGTCGCTCAGATTGCGAAAGAGGTAGGATACGCGGAACGGCGGTATTTTACGAAAGTATTCATGAAATATACGGGCGAGAATCCGACGGATTATAGAAGCAAGCATCAAGATGGGGAGCAGGGGACAGATACGTTATAAGGAGAGAGGATGGGAAAGCGGTGTCTATTAAGCGCGATTGGAAGCAATGGAGTCTTAAGGAGAAGATCGGACAGCTGTTCGTATTCGGCTTTCATGGGACGGAGCCGACGGAGCAGATTCAGGCTCTAATTCGCGAATATGGGATCGGGGGAACGATCTACTTCTCCCGTAATGTCGTGAATGCCCAGCAGGTGCATGAGCTGAGCGGCAATCTGCAGCGCATCGCAAGCGATGCGGGCAAGCCGCCTGTATTCGTCGCTATTGATCAAGAAGGCGGCATGGTTGCAAGGCTTGTAGAGGGCGTGACGCTTATGCCGGGCAACATGGCGTTAGGTGCTGCCAGTGAAGCCGAAGGTGCACGCGAGACGGCGCGAGTCTGCGGCGAGGAGCTTCGCAAGCTCGGCGTTACGATGAACTATGCGCCGTGCATTGACGTTAACAATAACCCGGACAATCCGGTTATTAACGTTCGTTCGTACAGCGACCGCTCGGGGGTCGTTGCCGAGCTGGGCGCGGCGGCGGTTCAAGGCTACCAGGCGGCGCGCATTGCCGCGACGGTGAAGCATTTTCCAGGGCATGGCGATACGTCGGTAGACTCGCATCATGCGCTGCCGGTATTGCTCCATGATCGCGCGCGTCTCGACGCGATCGAGCTTAAGCCGTTCCGAGCGGCGATCGAAGCCGGAACGGATTGTATTATGACGGCGCATGTATGCTTGCCGGCGCTTGATCCGAGCGGCGTGCCGTCGACGCTGTCGCAGCCGGTGTTGACCGGGCTGCTGCGCGAGGAGCTTGGCTACGACGGCATCGTCGTGACCGATTGCCTCGAGATGAGCGCAATCGACGAATTTTATGGTCCGGGACCGGGCGCTGTACAGGCGCTGCGGGCCGGAGCGGATATGGTGCTCGTCAGCCATACGTACGAGAAGCAATTGGCTGCACTGGAAGCTGTCGCAAGCGCGGTGGAGAGCGGTGAGCTTGCGATGGATCGGATTGACGAAGCCGTAGGCCGCGTCATGGCATTGAAGGAAAAGCTGGCACTCGATGAGCCATTGCTTCCATGGGAAGATGCACGGAGGGAGATTGCCACGGAGGACAATCAAGCGGTAGCCGCGCGTTGGAGCGAAGCATCCGTGACGCTTGTTAAGAACGAAGGCGGCTTGCTCCCGCTGAGCAAAGCAGCGAGAACGCTTGTCCTGTGGCCGGATATCGTGCCGGTATCGGTAGCTGACGAGATGCTGTCAGGTCAAGGTACGCTTGGCGATTTCCTTGGTCAGTTTCATTCGAATCTAGTGGAACGTAGATTGAGCGATCGTCACGCGCTGGCAGAGCTCGATACATTCGAGCAAATCGTCGTCGTCACCTATGACGCTTCTAAGCACCCGCCGGAGCGGGACATTGCGCGCGAGGTTGTGAAGCTCGCAGGCGAACGCACAGTTGCGGTATCCGTCCGCAACCCGCTTGATCTGCTGCTCTATCCGGATGTGCTTGCGTACATCGCGGTCTACGAATGCCGACCGCTGGCACTAGCGGCTGCGGCGAAAGCGCTCGTCGGTGAGCTTATCCCGCAAGGCAAGCTGCCGCTCGACTTTTCTAGCGACTACCCGTTCGGCTGGAGCGCTGGCGCATCGGCGTTATAATATGGAAACGGCTCCCTCTCGAAGCTATGAGCTTCGTGAGGCAGCCGTTTTTTACTAGTAATCTGACTTTTGAAAACAGAAGTTTTCCATCCCATCGGCTCAGGCAGTATGAAGCCGCATGTTCATTGGACACATTTGTTGTTTAACTCGCCTATGATTGATTGCAATAGCTCTGATTAACAGGAATTACTCCCGTTATTATCGTGTATTTCAAGTTGCAGAAACCATTAACGGGAATTTATCCTGTTATATTTACCTGAAATAGCTGCATAGGGCGAAACCGGAGGGAATAACAGGAGTTTTTCCAGTTAAGCAGCCAGGTATTGGTCTTGGACGTGAATATAACGGGAGTTTTTCCGGTTATTTAAGCAAAGGTGTGTGAAGGATCACTGGAGTAGGTTGAAGCTATTGACCGGGAGCGGTGAAGCCGTATTTCGTGAACACGGCCATCGCCTCATCGCTTTGCAAGTAATCGTAGAGCGCTGCTGCTTCATCGGGATATTTGGTCGCCTTCACGATGCCGATTGGGTATACGATCGGTTTGTGGCTGGCTGCGTCTACTTTGAACGCTACCTTCACTTTGTCGGATGTGAGCGCGTCTGTGGCGTAGACGAAGCCAATGTCGGTATTGCCTGTTTCCACGTAGGTCAATACTTGCCGAACGTCCTTGGCGAAGACAAGCTTAGGCTGTACGGCTGCCCATAGCTTGTAATATTCGAGTGCTTCTTTCGTATAGCCGCCTACCGGTACGGTTGCTGTCTCGCCTACCGCTATTTTGCCAAGTGCTGCTTGGGACAAGTCCGCCATCGTGCCGAGCGCCAAATCTGAATCTGTTGGCACAACGGCCACGAGTTCATTCGCGAGTACATTTACTTGCTGAGCTTCCTCGATAAGCTGCTTGTCGACCAAGGCTTTCATTTGCTTCGTACCTGCGGATAGGAATAAGTCTGCGGGAGCGCCTTGCTCGATCTGTTGCTGCAGCGTGCCAGATGCTCCGAAGTTGAATGTTAGCGTGACGTTATTATGCTCTTGCTCATAAGCGGATTTAAGTTCATTCAAGCTGTCTGTCAAGCTGGCCGCAGCCGAGATAAGCAACTCGACTTTCTTCGACGGAGCGTTGTTATCCGCGTCGGTGTTGGCTGGCGTATTGCTGGAGCAGCCGGCAATTGCGATTACCGCGGCGAGCAAAGCTAGCGTTAGCCATTTGGTTATTTTGTTCATTGATCGATTCTTCCTCTCCATTATGTATCTATCTATTTGTTAGCTATGTTAACATATGTTTGATTATAAATAAATATGTTTTGTTATAACTAGATATAAATAGATATAACTAAATATGAATGGACGCAATATGATGCCAGAAATCAATGATTGCGATATACTTTGGTTTAGTATTCAACGCGAAACGGGTTAGGGCCGCTCTCGGAGGCGGCAATCGTTTACGCTTGCGGAAGCAGGTGAAGGAATGACGGAACAAGTGTCCTATACGACGGAAGAAATCGCCAAGCTGCTTCGCATTTCGAAGCTAACGGTGTACGACTTAATAAAGAAAGGCGAGCTGCCCGCCTATCGCGTCGGTCGTCAGATGCGTGTGGATGCTGACGATCTTGAGCGGTACAAGCATCGGGCAAAAGGGAGCAATAGCCGAATGACGAACGTTATGCCGCATAGCGGTCAAGCGCAGACGGCAGCCACCGATGTTCGCAGCCTCGTCATTACAGGACAGGATGTGAGTCTCGATATATTATCGAAGCATATCGAGAAGCATACGAAAGAATATCGTCCGCTTCGCTCTCATATGGGCAGCATGGACAGCTTGATCGCCATGTATCAAGGACGGGCTGATATTGTTAGCACGCATCTGCTGGATGGGGATACAGGCGAATATAACTTGCCTTACATACGGAAGCTGCTCGTCGGCTTCCCTTATATCGTCATTAACTTGCTTACTCGTACTGCCGGGCTTTATGTGCAAAAAGGGAATCCGAAAAATATTGTCAGCTGGGCAGATTTGTCGCGAAACGATGTTCGAATCGTGAATCGAGAGAAGGGTTCGGGAGCTAGGGTGCTGCTCGATGAACAGCTGAGGCTGCATGGACTATCACGCAACAGTGTGAGAGGGTATGAGGATGAGGAATCGAATCACTTGGGCGTAGCGGGGAAAGTAGTAACGGGAGCGGCAGATGCGGGAGTCGGCATTGAGAAGGCGGCTTACATCGTAGGGGCGGAGTTCATACCGCTTGCGAAGGAGCGCTGCGACCTAGTCATGCTGCAAACGCCCCAAAATATAGCGTGGATTGAGCTCGTTCAATCAATCGTTGCTTCCCCCTCTTATCAAGAGGAGCTGCGATCGATACAGGGTTACGATCTTTCGCTCACCGGTGCGGTTCTTCTGGACAGCAAGTGAGCTGAGCCGGGAATCATTATTGTCCAATTAGATTCGAATCGTTAAGTCATGCAAAATGTAAGCGAGGAAAAAGATGACGCAAGGGTTTTCGTACCGATGCTGAATTTTGATCAACTGCTGATAGTACGTCTCCGCATAATGCGGATTGTTGCGCATTTCCAGACCGGCCTTGATTAACGCGTCGAGCTTATCGGCGATATCGACCATTTCGCCTGCGTAATCATCCGATTTGCTGTCTACGATGTAACTGGTCATCTCTTTGTGGAAGACAGCAGGCAGCAATTCAACGATAGTCGCGGCCGTTTCCTTCTCATATTGCTCGAAGGCGAGCTTAATCTCTTCATTGTTATGTTTGAAGTTCGTCACGACATCGCCGGACAGCACCTCCGGCAGATCGTGAAGAACTGCCTTTGCGACCAGCTCATACAGGTCGAACTCCGCTTGGCGGCCGAATCGCTCCCGCTCGAGCAGGCCGTTGAACAAGGCAAGCGATGCGACGCGGAAAGAATGTGTCGCATCATTATCCGGCACGAGGTTATAGCTGCCGTTCCAGCGCTTGACCGTATCGAGATCAACGATATAACCAAGGAAGGCGGCAACGCCTTCCTGCTTCTCGTATTCGGAGAGCAGCCACACGATCGATTGCTGCTTGGAGCCTGCCAGCAGCTGGCGCAGCTCCTCGTACTTAGCTTGGAAGAACGGATTCGAACCGTACTTCGCTTCGCGGTGGCAGAAGAGCATCGCATCGAAGGTATCGATTGCCTCGACCAATTGTCCGACAAACGTGTCGTCTTGGGCGTCCACGATGAAGTCGGCCGCGGCGGGCTGCAGCGACTTGGACAAGTAGGAGACGATCTCCTTGCTGAGCTCCTTCTCGAAGGAGCGGATATGGTTCATGACGAGCGTTTCTTTTTTCGTAACGTATTTAATAGAGCCTGTGCCCGTGTTTTTGAGATCGCCCCATAGGCAGCGTCCGAGCAGCTTCAGCTTGTCGATAGGGTTGTTATATAGATGATCCTCGGCTGCGGCGATAACGATCGATAACGCAGCGCATCGGAAGCTATGGCTTGCCGCGTTGTCCTCGAATCTTGGCGCGTATTCGCTCCATCGCGGGACGTATTGCATGCGGATGATCGTGTTCGTGAATTTACCGTTTTTCATATCAACACTTCCTTAGCAGCGCCTCATTGCGTCGGCGCATCTATTCGGGCTGCAACATGCCCGACTATGTTATTATAATGCTTATCATCTGAACCGAATAGATACAACTGGGATACGCTCAGCAAGCGTGTATGCTGCGCAAACCATTAAGGATGGGATGACTTACGAGAGAGTTAGGACTTGCTTTCAATCGGATTTTTGAAAAATGGATGTTCGTTATCATACCCGGATCGCTTATTCTCGGCTTCATTTTCTCGTCTAGCCTGCAGCCGTTAATCAAGGCTGTGCCGTATATGTTCGCTTATGTGACGCTGACGATGGCTATCGGCTGCGGTTTGACTCAACTGCGCGAGGTCGCGAAGCGGCCGGGGATAATGGCGCTTACGTTCGTTATCGCTCACATCGTGTCGCCGCTGCTCGCTTATGGGGCAGGTACGCTCCTATACGGAGCGGATTCGCCGTACGTCATCGGACTCGTATTATTCACCATCATACCGCTTGGCGTCTCAACGGTGCTATGGGTAGGGCTGTCGGGCGGCAGCGTGCCGCTTATGCTGGCGATGGTCGTGCTTGATTCGGCGCTGAGTCCGCTTGTTGTTCCGGCGGGCATCCATCTGTTCTTCAATACAGCGGTAGAGATCGAAGCAGGACCGCTTATCGCCGATCTGTTCATCTTAATCGTTCTGCCTACTATAATCGGGGTCGCGCTTAATCAGTTCAGCAAAGGGCGCATCCAGGGCATCGTCATGCCGTATACCGCACCGCTGTCCAAACTTTGCTTCGTAGGGGTCGTTGCGCTGAATGCTTCAGCTATTGCGCCCCATCTGGACAAGCTCAAGGAGGATATGGCAACGCTTATACCGCTTACCGTCCTCTTGGTTGGAGCTTGCTATGCGCTCGGCTTTATCGGAACGGCGAAGCTCCGCAACCGTGAGCAGCAGGTTACGGTATCGTACGCAACCGGCATGCGCAACATCTCGCTTGGCATCGTGCTGGCGCTTGGTTATTTCAGTCCTTTGACGGCAGTTCCTGTCGTGCTGTCGATCCTGATCCAGCAGCCGCTCGCGACCGTTCACCATTACATTTTACAAAAACTTAACAATAAGACGGCTGGCAAACCTAAGCCATCGCAGGTACGATAGGGGCAGGCAAGAAGATGAAGGAGAGAGAAAGAGATGAACAGCTTTCGCAATCGGCTTACGCTTATTATGATCATTATGGTTGCTATATCCGTCAGCTCGGCAGGCGTATTCATGGCGAAGACGTTCAAGGATAATCATATCCAGGCGCTGGAGGAAAATATGATTCGCGAGATGCGCATCATATCCTCGAAGATGGATTGGAGATCCGGCAATCTCGACGAGCTGTACGTCTTCTACAATAAAGAAGCGAAGGAATTGAAGAGTTATACGGACGCTAGGGTCACTTTCATACGGAGCGACGGCGCCGTACTTGGCGATTCGGATACCGAGCCGGAGAAGATGGACAACCATCTAGACCGGACGGAGGTAAGAGAGGCTCTGGAGTCAGGCACGGGAAGATCGATCCGGGAGAGCGAAACGATCGGTCAAAATATGATCTATGTCGCGATACCGGTGTCGGTTATTCCAGGCGAGGAGCCTTATATTATTCGGCTGGCAATGAGCCTGCAGCAGGTCGATGAAAGCATCCACAGGATGACGGCGGTGCTCATTATGGGCTTGCTCGTGTTGTTCCTTATTGTAGCGTTGATCAGCTATCGATTAGCGCTCAGTTTGACGAGACCGCTGGAGCAAATAACGAAGGTAGCTAAGCGGATCAAAAATATGGACTACGCCGCGCGCGTCAAAGTAACGAAGCAGGATGAGATAGGCGAGCTTGGCTATGCTATTAATGCAATGGCAGACAGTCTGAATGAGCAAATGACGCGCATTCGAGAGAATGAGGGACAGCTCGAGAGCGTATTGAACAATATGATTAACGGTATCGTTATGATCGATCAAACAGGGCGTATTCTGCTTATGAACCGCCGCGCAGAGGAAGTGCTTGGTTTCTCCGCGCGCGAGCTTGTCGGCCGTCACTTCGCGGAAGCGAAGCAGCAGTATGAACTGGCGCAAATGATTCAAGAGGGACTCGAYACGAGGGAGCATCTTCGCGAGGAGATTACGTTCTACTTCCCTGAGGAGCGGCTGCTGGAGCTGAACGTCGTTCCGATTCACCGGGAAGTGCACGTGTTCACCGGCGTCCTGCTCGTGCTGCAGGACGTATCGGCGATCCGCAGGCTGGAGCGGATGAGAAGCGAATTCGTAGCGAATGTATCACATGAGCTGAAGACGCCGATCGCAGCGGTGAAGGGGTTCGCGGAGACGCTGCTTGGCGGTGTCGTGAAGGACGAGGAGACGGCGAGATCGTTCCTGCAAATTATTTTTGACGAGAGCGATCGGTTGAATCGGTTAATCGGCGACATCCTTGAATTGTCCAAGATCGAGTCGCGCCGCGTGCCGCTTATTTTCTCGCCGATTGAGCTCGATTCCTTCGTCTCGAAGACGGTAACGCTGCTTGAATCGGAAGCGGCGCGCAAAAATATTAAGCTCCATATGCAGATCGAGCCAGGCCTCTATATGGAAGCGGACGAGGATCGGCTGCGGCAAATCATGATGAATGTGCTTGCGAACGGCATCAACTATACGCCGGAGGGCGGCCGCGTATCGATTAAAGTGCATGCCCGCGGCGAAGAGCATATTCATTTCCAAATTAGCGATTCCGGCATCGGCATTCCAAAGAAAGACCTTCCGCGCATCTTCGAGCGCTTCTACCGCGTGGACAAGGCCCGCTCACGCAGTTCAGGCGGCACGGGGCTTGGTTTGTCAATCGTGAAGCATCTCGTCGAGCTGCATAAAGGGACGATTACGGTGGAGAGCACCGTTGGCGTCGGGACGACATTTGATATTGAATTGCCCGTTCTGCACTAGGGACGGGGGCGTGTCTGCGCGCCGATGACAAAAACATTTACCTATTCTTTATGAAACCGTGATAAACTATAGGAGAATTCGATACTATGCGGACGGGTTTTCCGTTCGCGAAGTTGGAGGTAAGTATGCCGCATAAAGTGCTCGTAATTGAAGACGAACCGACACTAGCGCGATTGTTGTCGTACAACCTGACGCAGGAAGGCTATGAAACAACGGTCATTGATCACGGCGGAGAAGGTCTGCAGACGGCTTTGCAGCGCAGCTTCGACCTTGTTATTCTAGATATTATGCTGCCGGGCTTGAACGGCTTCGAAATTCTGAACAGACTACGCCAGAATGGCGTCAGAACGCCGGTCATCATATTGACGGCGCGCAATGCAGAGGAGGAAGTCGTGCAAGGGTTGAAGCACGGCGCCGACGATTACATTACGAAGCCGTTCGGCGTTGCCGAACTGCTGGCCCGCGTATCCGCCGTCCTTCGCCGCACGCAGGAAGGCGATGTGAAGCCGCTGCAGACTTCGGAGAAGGTAATAACGGCTGGCGATCTGTCCATCTATCCCGATAAGTACGAAGTCGTGCTGAATGCGGAGTCGATCCCGCTTAGGCCGAAGGAATTCGAAGTGCTGCTGTATCTTGTGCAGCGTCCCGGAATGGTCATTACGCGCGACGATCTTATGAATGTCGTATGGGGCTTCGATTACATCGGCGGACAACGCACGGTTGACGTTCATGTCAGCTCCCTGCGCAAGAAGCTGGAGCTCGGCCAGCAATCGGTTCAGATCGAATCGATTCGCGGCGTCGGCTACAAGCTCGTAATGCCCAAAAAGCTCGCCTCCCCCAAAGTATAGGGTGGACGAGCTTTTTTTGTCTTCCGCTATGCGAGTGGCTTGCGTTATTGCTTATTCCATACAAGCATCTTGCGCTGGAATTGCTTCGGCGAGCAGTCGTTGTATTTCTTGAACATTTTGTAGAAGTGAGCCATGTTGGGCATGCCGATTCGCTCGCCGACCTCGGATATGCTGAGATCCTTCGTAAGCAGGATGCGCTCGGCCCATTTGACTTTGCGATAATTGACATATTCGGTGAACGAGAGGCCGATCGTTTTTTTGAAATATTTGACGAAGTAGTAATAGCTCATATTGGCGATCTTGCATACCTCTTCAACCTGAATGCGGTCGGTTAAGTGCGTCTCGATATAATCAAGCACCGGGCGCAGCCGTGTTCGGTCGAAGTCTTCTTGCAGCGTAAGCACCTTGCGGCTGTCGCCGCGCAGCAGCAGCAATAGAATCTGCTTAATGAGTATGCTCACGGCAAGCTCGTAGCCGGTATCCTTGCGGGTAGCCTCTTCAAGAATCTCTTTCGCTAATGAAGCGGTCTGCTGCTTAATGGTATGATTCAGATGGAAAATATAGTTCGCTTTACTTAACGGCATCTGTGTCTCGGAAAAATAACGCATATAAGGAATCGTGCTCTGATCGTAAAATTGCTCCAAATCGAATTGAAGCACGATATAGTCGAGAACGCCGATGCTGCGGTCGCGGTGGAGCTCTGATGCGCCGATAAGAACGACATCGCCGCTTGCTAGATGGAAGTGCTCTTCCTCGACGTAGACGTCAAGCTCGCCGCCGAGAACGAGCAGCAGCTCCAACTGCTTATGATAATGCCAATTCGTTAGCCCCTCTTCATTGCGGATGGAGCGGAATACGCGTATCGATAGCAAAGGGTTCTCATAAGCTACCTTCTCGTTAAAGGCTTCCAATCAAATTGTCCTCCTTGGCGCGCGGCCTGCAATACTTATATTTTAGTGCTGAAATCTATCAAAGGCAATACGGGAAAGGGAGGGCGTAAGTATCATGGAATGGCAACAGGAGCTGAAGGACAGGATGAGCGGTATGCTTTTGCTCGATCGAATGAACGAGGTGAGGGAGCTTGATCCGCTGCACGCCTTCGCGCTTGACGACTGGTTATGTCGACGAACGGGGCAAGGAGGCCCGGCGATATGCCATCTATGGCGCCATCCGCAAGCATTCATTCTCGGAATGCGTGACAGCAGGCTCCCCCATGCKGACGAGGCGCGCGGGTGGCTTGAAGCTGGAGGCTGGCGCACGGCTGTACGCCATTCGGGAGGAGCGGCCGTTCCGTTAGATCTAGGCGTCGTCAATGTTTCGCTTATTATGCCGAAGCCTAGCGTCAACCACATGCACTACCATAATGACTTTGAACTGATGTACCGCTTCATTCAGGATGCGCTGCGGATGACGGGAAGACAGGTGGACAAGGGAGAAATCCAAGGCGCTTATTGTCCGGGAGATTACGATCTGAGCATTGGCGGGCTGAAGTTCTGCGGCATTGCGCAACGCAGGCAGACGCATGCGTTCATTGTGCAGGCGTTCGTTGTCGCGGAAGGCTCGGGAGCGGAACGGGCGAAGCTTGTGCGTTCTTTCTATGAGCGGGCAGCTGGTGCTTCCGATACGGAAGCGGAAAGTAATAATGGCGAATATCCGATCGTGGAGGCTGGCAGTACAGCCAGTCTGGAAGAGCTTGCGGGACTAGGGCCGCAGGCCGGTCAAGCGTTCGCGCAGCAGCTGCGGCGAATCGTGAGTGGGGGACAGACGGAAGCAGGCCTCTCAAGCGCTGCCGAACGGCTCGCGATGCCTGCGGCCGAGGAGCTGGAGAAGGATATTGCAGCGCTGCGAGCCAGATATGCCAGCACTTCGCATTAGCAGGAGCTCATAAGCTTTGGGCGCATTGGAGGAAGCTGGCGATTGTCTCATCCAGCTGTCGTCGCAATTGGTGCAGCGGCCAGATGCCGGCATCGGACTCGATATCCTTGGCGATGAGGCGGAGCATCCATAGCGAGTAGACGGCTGCGAACAAATAATAACCTCGCTTGAACTCGGCAGGCGTCGTTGCAGCCAAAGCTACATATTCGTCTAGCAGACGCTCTCTGTGAGCAATGGTCATTTCCTTCGGAAATGTAGGATGAGACATGTCGATGACATGATACAAGTCCCAATACGGGATGTTCAAATGAGCATGTTCCCAGTCAAGCACTTTAAGGTTGCCCATAACGATAGCGAAGTTGCCTAGATGAAGATCGCCATGCGACAAAACGAGCGGTTGATCGAGCAGCAGCTTACGCCCCTCGCGCTCTAGCGTATCGAGTACAAGACTGATGTCATGCTGCGGAAGTTGGAGTTGCGAGGCTAAGCTAAACCAGCTAGCGCGATTCTCCAGAAGCTCCGCTGCAACATGATCAGCATTCGGTTTTGGGCCTTGCAAGGAAGAGAACGCGGGGATATTGATCGCTAATGCATGCCAAGAGACGATATGCGGTATTAATGCTAATGACGCCCTGAGCTCGAACTGATGGCTTAATGGACCAAGATCCTCATAAAGCGTCCAGCTATGCTCGGGGACGGCATCTTTTGGCGACTTCGCCAGCAGCATCGGGTAGACCGGCTGCAAGCGTGGCAATATATGCTCATACACCCATGCCTCTGCACCGGACTGGCTGTCATTCGTAAGCGGCTTGAAGATGAGGCTGTCTGCGCCTGTTGGATGAATTCGTTCAACCGACTTCCCGTTCATTCMTTTGTATAGGATTTGTCTGCTTACAATTCGAGACGCAATAACGTTGCCGTATTGATCAATCCATGACGTATCCATCTTCTCCTGTCCCCTCCCCCGATTATTGCCGCTGGCGCTCCGAGCGTTTGATCATTTGACCGATCACTTCCGAGAATACAAGGCCGATCGCGATTGCGCCTGAGATCATGAACGCTTTGGCGCTTAGCTCTACAGCGGCATCATATTGATTCTCCACGACATTGCGCATGGCGTCGTACGCAATGCCGCCGGGCACAAGCGGAATGATGCCGGACACGCTGAATACGATCATCGGCATTTTATACAGCTTGGAGAACAGCTGGCTGACGACAGAGACGATGAAGGCGGCGATCAGCGTAGCCGGTATCGCATCCATGCCAAGTTCGGTAGCCATTACATAGATAAGCCAGCCGAGCATGCCGACGGCGCCGCACTGCAGCAAAGCGTTTTTGGGCACGTTGAAAATGAGGCCGAATGCAGCAGAAGCGATAAAGCTCGTTACGAGCTGTGCGAATATGTCCACTCCGTCCCTTCTCCTCTCAAGCTTCTCGTTCCATATCCGTTAATAAAATGAAAGCACCGCTGCGATGCCGGCCCCAATGGCGAAGGCGGTCAGAAAAGCTTCCGCCCCCTTTGACAGGCCGGATACCAGATGTCCTGCCATTAGATCCCTCACCGCGTTCGTTAAGTGAAGCCCGGGAACGAGCGGCATGACGGAGCTAATAATAATTTTGTCGAGGTCGGTGCCGAAGCCGACATGGACGGTAAGGACGGACAGCAGGCCGATCAGGACAGCGGTCAGAAATTCGGCGAAAAACGTAATCGGGACGATACGGTGGAGCGTCACGAAAAATAAATAGCCGATGCCGCCGCAAACGATGACGGGCCAGAAGTCCGACCAGACGCCTTGGAACATAATGAGGAAGCAGCCGCTGGCAATCGCGGCGGTGATGACCCGCAGCCAACTCGGGTAGCTGTAGCCGCCGTCGCCTGAATCGATGCGCTGGAGCAGCTGATAGGCTTCCTCGGGCGTCACTTCTCCGCGGCTAATCTGCCTCGAAATATCGTTTACAAGCGTAACTTTCAACAGATTGGTCGACCGCTCAGAGATACGCATGAGTCTGGTTGTATGAGCAGTGCCCTCGATGGCGAAAATAATGCCGGTCGGCGTTACGAAGCTTTGCGATTGCGAGACGCCGCAGGCGGCAGCGATGCGCACCATCGTATCCTCCACGCGGTAGGTTTCGCCGCCGTTCTGGAGGATGATCTTACCTGCCAGCAAGCAGAGCTGCGAGATGTCGCAGCGGCCGTTATCGTCGGTAGACTGAGCGTTTGCCGTCATGGCTGCTTCGTCTGCCGCTCGAACTCCTCGCGGATGCGAGCGAGCAGGGCTGGATCGGCGCATACGTCATAAGCCGTCGCAGCAAGCATTTTGGCGCTGAACAACATGCGGTCGTACGCTTGTTCTGTCATAGCCGCATCACGGAACGCTTCCGTGTGCAGCAGGAATCGTTCCTCGACTACTTTGACGTAGGGATGAATGGCCGGACAGCGAACGGATACGTTGCCGAGATCGAGGGATCCGTGGTCCTTGCCGAATGCAATTTCTTCGGGTAGGATGCCAGCGTCAATCAGATTTTGGTTGAATTGAGCCGACAGTGTTTCGTTCGTAAGCAGCTCGTCATACGAGAACTCATATTTGTTCGTGGTTAGCGTACATCCGGTTTGCAGAGCGGCTCCTTCGGCGCAGCGCAGCACCTTCTCTGTTAGCTCGTTCGTGTAGGTGCGTGAAGCGGAGCGCACGTAGAACTTGGCCGAAGCATAATCGGGAATGATATTCGGCGCTTTGCCGCCGTTGTCGATAATGCCGTGAATGCGAGCGTCACTGCGGCATTGCTGGCGAAGCGCGTTGATGCTGTTGAACAGCATAAGCACCGCATCGAGCGCATTCACGCCTTCGTATGGGCTTGCCGCTGCGTGAGCGGCAACGCCTGTATATTCGAATTGAATCGCGTCAAGCGCAAGCGATTCGCCGGAGCGCTCGAAGGTGTAATAAGGGTGCGCCATTAAGGCGAAGTCGCAATCATCGAATAGTCCGGCTGCAGCCATCGGCACCTTCGCGCCTTTCGTTTCTTCGGCAGGCGTGCCGTAGATGCGGATTCGGCCGCCTAGTTGATCGATCACCGACTTCAGTCCAACGGCCGCCGCAATACTCATCGAGCAGATGAGATGATGCCCGCAAGCGTGGCCGATCTCCGGAAGGGCGTCATACTCGCAAAGAAAGCCCGCAGTAGGACCAGGCTTGCCGGAATCGTAAACGGCGATGAAAGAAGTCTCTATGTCAAGAATGCCGCGCGTAACCTCGAAGCCGAAGCGCGCAAGCTCCTTTGTTAGCAGCTCCGCAGCGAAGAACTCCTCATGGCCAAGCTCCGGCCTGCTCCCGATCGAGCGGGAAATAGAGCGGAAAGTTTCGGCATGTTCGTCTATGGTACTAAAAACAGTCTGTTTGTTGGTCATCGCAGAGAATATGCCTCCTCATATCGTTAGTCTCATTTTACCGCATGCCGTGAATTTTTTTGAATTGCTCAGGACTAAGGCCTTCAAGCCGCTTGAATACCGAGCTGAAGTAGCTGGGGGAGTCGAAGCCGACCCGCCTTGCGATCTCGTTCATCTTAATATCGCTTTCATGGAACATAAGCTCCTTGCTGCGGTTGATGCGCTCACGGTTCACATATTCCAGCGGCCGCATCTTCAGCGCTTTCTTGAATAGCAGGCATAAGTATTGCGGCGTAATGTCGATACAAGCGGCTAAGTCCTTGATCGTAATAAGCTTGTCATAGTTGTCTTCAATATACTTCAGCACCGGCTTCAGTTTCAATATATGATGCTCCGCCGATTGCGAGCTTACGAGAATAACTTTCATCAAATCAAGCAAAAACATGTAAACGAGCTTAGAGCATTCCAAGCCGAGAAAAGAGCGGCCTGATTGCGTCATCGCAAAGATGTTTTTCATATGTGTCAACATCATATCATGATCGGCTGTCGAATAGACGCCAGATTGCTTAATCCCTGCTTGCCGCAGCATCGTTTCCGATAGATCGCCGCGAAAGCTAAGCCAGAAGATTTCCCAGGGCTCTTCCGTTGCATAATAAGCATGAGGATCGCCCGGTAAGAGACAGAAGCCTTGTCCGGCTTGAACAGACATTTTATGCTCGCCGACCTGAAGAATGCCTGCTCCGTTCATGACCTGCAGCCACTGAAAATGCGGATATCCGTCAGGACGGTCGATCGTTTCTTGGTTGCTCCAATGACCGATGCTCGTAAGGTAGAGAGGAAGCGTTGTATCGGCTTCTGTAAGCGTCGGGAAGACCATCGTGTCCATCTTTATGCAGCACTCCTGTTTCATATTTTGATATCTATGCGAAAATACTATTATTTTAATGGAGATGCTTTCATTTTATAATATGAATATCATTATAGTCTACCCAATTACGACGATTCACAAGACGATATAGGAGGCTCATATCATGACAACAAAATTCCCGCCGATCAGCGGCAAGATCCCGCAAATGCTGCATGGAGCAGATTACAACCCGGACCAATGGCAGAAGTATCCCGAGGTGCTGGAGGAAGATATACGCTTAATGAAGCTGGCTAGCTGCAATGTGATGTCGGTAGGCATCTTCGCATGGGCGGCGCTAGAGCCAGAGGAAGGCCGATTCACTTTCGAGTGGTTGGATACGCTGCTGGACAAGTTCGCTGCGAACGGTATTTTTGCCCTGCTGGCAACGCCAAGCGGCGCGCGTCCGGCTTGGATGTCGGAGAAATATACGGAAGTATTGCGCGTTGCTCCGAACGGCATTCGCAATCTGCATGGCGCTAGACATAACCACTGCTTCTCCTCGCCGGTTTACCGCGAGAAGGTAGAGATTATGAACAGCAAGCTGGCCGAACGTTATTCGCAGCATCCGGCTGTTATCGGCTGGCATATCTCCAATGAATACGGCGGCGAGTGCCACTGTAATTACTGTCAGGACGCATTCCGCGGCTGGCTGCAAAATAAATACGGATCGCTCGAAGCGCTCAACGATGCATGGTGGACGACGTTCTGGAGCCACACGTATACGAACTGGACGCAGGTGGAATCCCCTACTGCGCGCGGCGAGAATGCTGTTCATGGTCAAAACGTGGATTGGAGACGTTTCGTAACTGATCAAACGGTCGATTTCTGCCGTCATGAGATTGCGCCGCTGCGTGCCGCTAATCCGGAGCTGCCGATTACGACTAACTTCATGCTTGATTTCGAGCCGCTTAACTATTGGAAGTTCAGCGACCTGCTCGATATGATTTCATGGGACGCTTACCCGACATGGCATGACAACTTTGGCGACGACAGCTCGCTGGCATCTTGGATTGCTTTTAACCATGATGTATTCCGCTCGCTCAAAGGCGGCAAACCGTTCATGCTGATGGAAAGCACGCCGAGCATGACGAACTGGCAGCCGGTCAGCAAGCTTAAGCGTCCGGGCGTTCATATCTTGTCCTCTTTGCAGGCGGTAGCGCATGGCTCGGACACGGTTCAATATTTCCAATGGCGCAAGAGCAGGGGCTCGAGCGAGAAGCTGCACGGTGCGGTTGTTGACCATGTCGGCAACGAGCACACACGCGTCTTCCGCGAAGTGTCCGAACTTGGACAGACGCTGGAGAAGCTGACGGAAGTCGTTGGCACTTCGGTGAAGCCGGAAGTAGCGCTTATTAACGATTGGGAAAACCGCTGGGCGGTGAAAGATTCGCAAGGACCGCGCAACGGCGGATTGCACTACGAGCAAACGCTGCACAACCATTACCGTCCGCTGTGGGATCTGGGTGTATCGGTTGACGTTATTGATTCCGAATGCAGCTTCGATTCTTATAAGGTGCTTATCGCGCCGATGCTCTATATGGTGCGTCCGGGCGTTGGCGAGCGCATTGAACGCTTCGTCGAGAACGGAGGTACGTTCATCGCGACTTATTGGAGCGGCATTGTCGACGAGAACGACCTTTGCTTCCTTGGCGGCTTCCCAGGTCCGCTTCGCAAGACGCTGGGCATCTGGTCGGAGGAGATCGATTCGCTCCATGATCACGACTCGAACCGTGTCGTGATGAACGAAGGCAACGAGCTAGGCTTCGGCGGCGAGTTTACTGCTCGCGAGCTATGCGACCTTATTCATCTCGAAGGCGCTGAGGCGCTCGCAGTATACGGTGAAGACTTCTATGCAGGACGTCCAGCCGTAACGGTGAACAAGCTTGGCAAGGGTAAAGCGTATTATATTGCGTCGCGCAATGACAATGAATTCATTAAACAATTGACGGCAAGCGTACTCGAGCAAGCTGGCGTGAAACGCGTCATCGAGTCCGAGCTGCCGGAAGGCGTAACCGCTCAGCTTCGTACGGACGGCGAGCAAGACTTTGTATTCGTCTCGAACTTCACGGATGCTAGCAAATCGGTAGAGCTGGACGGCCGCGTTTACACGGAACTGCTGACAGGTGCGGCTGTAGGCTCATCAATTGATCTTGAAGGCCACAGCATGAAGCTTCTGAAGCGCGCATCGAAGTAACATTCTAATATTCCAATCAAACTGTGCAGCACGTACGAAAGACGTACGTGCTGCACAGTTTTTTTGCGTTGTGGTTGAACTGCCTCTGTAAGCGCACATGCGCACTTACACGCCGCCTCGCCAAGTTACTCCTTCGCCGTAAGAGCACATACGCACTTACAGCTCACATTCGAATAAGTAGCTTGTTCAAACTGGGCCTGTAAGCTCACATAAGCTCTTACAGGCTGTCCCACCAAGTTACTCCTTCGCCATAAGAGCACATGGGCACTTACAGCTCACATTCGATCATGCAGACTGGCAACTCATAAATCTATTTATCAATTATTGTCGAATTTAACATTCCGATAACATTTCGCGCCTCTACAGTTGATGCTTGAGACCTATAGTGTTTCTGAGAGGATATGGAAGGAAGGGTGATCGTGAATGACGGTGTCCGTTCTGGATAAGCAAATGAAGCAAGAAGTGGTTGAGCACGAAGAAGGAAAGTCTTCGGCAGCGATTGCAGCTGAAGTTGTACCACCTGCCGCAGAGGCCGTTTCCGAAGCTGCAACAGAAGCTTTGGTACAATCGGAGCTCCTATTTATTGAAAGAGAACTTAAYCAAACATCATTAACAGCTAAAGAAGAAACAACAGATGAAATGACAGAGGAGCGGTCCGTTCGGATTGCCGATTATATGCGCGGGGCGCCGACCGTTGAAGAAGAGCGCACCTGCCGCGAGACGATAAGCGTGTTCAAGCAGCATCCCGATTGCGAGTGCGTAGTCGTCATACGAAGCGGTGATCAGATTCCGGTCGGTCTCATGATGCGCAACCGGTTTTTCTTAAAGCTGGGTCATCGGTTCAGCGCCGATCTGTACTATGAGAAGCCTGTAACGAAGCTGATGGATACAAGCCCGTTAATGGTACATAGAGCGGATGCGCCGCAGCAGATCATCGACAGCGCGCTCAGCCGCGATGAGGGCATCCTATATGATTGCGTGATCGTGACGCAGCAGGACGGATTGTTGGCTGGCGTGCTGACCGTTTCGGACATGCTTAAGATGTCGAGAGAGCTGCAGCAGGAAGCGGTTCATGCGCAGCGCCGCATCATTGAATCGGCGGAACAGCGGGTAAGGCAGATTGAGCAGGCGGCAAGCGCAGTCCGAGGCTCAACCGAACAAGGGGAATCGCTGTCTGTAGAGATGGTTGATCTGACGTTAAGCGGCAAGAACGAGCTGGACAAGGTAAGCAACGCTTTCGTATCGATAGCGAACTCCTCACAGCGTCAAGAGCAGCGCATGAACGAGCTTCAAGCGGAAGCGGGTTCCATCAGCCGCGTGTCCAAGGTGATCCGCGAGCTGGCGGACCAAAGCAATCTGCTCGCGATCAATGCTTCTATAGAAGCAGCGCGTGCGGGCGATCACGGGCGCGGCTTCGCCGTTGTGGCCGGCGAGGTTATGAAACTAGCAGGCCAGACGAAGCAGCTGGCCGGAGAGATTACGATGCTGACGAAGTCGATCGTCGATGCGATCGGCGAGACGGCGGCGCTTACGCGATCGGGGCGGACAGAGACGACGGCCAGCGAAGCGTATGTTCTCGCCGCGGTTGAAGCGTTCAATCGCTTGTTCCAAGCGGCTGCGGATAATCGCGGAAGCGCGAAGCAAGTCGGAGAACTGTCGGAGCAAGCGCATCGTCAGTCGATTCATGTCGCCGATGAAATGGAGAAACTGCGGCAGTCGTATTTTTAACATGAAGTTTACAAAAAGAGAGTACCCGATTTACAAACGGCTAGTAGTATTGAACTCGTTAGGGAAAACACATACTAGACAAATTAAGAGGAGTGGTAGAGTTGTTTAAGGGGAAAAAGAAAGTTGTAGTAACGTTGATGATGTCCATGTTGATCGTATTCGCAGCAGCTTGCGGCAATAACGCCAATAGCGGAAATAACGGTTCGGAGAATAATGGCGGAGCAGCAACGAACAATACGGCAACCAATGCGCCAACTGAAGAAGCGGTTAAGCTGTCGGGCGAAATTAAAATAGACGGTTCCAGCACAGTGTTTCCATTAACGGAAGCAGCGGCTGAAGAGTTCAACAAAGAGCATTCGGATGTACGCGTACCAGTCGGCGTATCCGGCACAGGCGGTGGCTTCAAGCAGTTCTGCGCTGGCGAAATTGCAATCGCAGACGCATCGCGTCCGATCAAGGACGAAGAAGCTACAGCTTGTAAGGACGCAGCAATCGAATACACGGAGCTTTCGGTAGCATTCGACGGTTTGTCGGTTGTCGTTAGCAAAGAAAATGATTTCGTAGACCACCTGACGGTTGAAGAATTGAACAAAATCTTCACAACAGGCAGCACGGTTGCTACTTGGAAAGACGTTCGCGACACATGGCCTGCAGAGCCGATCGTTATGTTCTCGCCAGGTGCTGATTCCGGCACTTATGACTACTTCAACGAAGCAATCCTTGAAAAAGCAGGCATTCGCAACGATAAAGCAATCAGCTTCAGCGAAGACGACAACGCACTCGTTCAAGGTGTAGCAGGCAGCAAATACGGCATCGGTTACTTTGGCTTCGCATACTTCGAAGAAAACGCCGATAAGCTGAAAGTCGTTCCGGTTGACGGCGGTTCCGGCCCAATCGAGCCTACGTACGACACGATCAAAGACGGCACTTACGCGCCATTGTCCCGTCCGCTCTACATCTACCTGAACAACAAAGAGCTTGAGCGTCCTGAAGTGAAAGAATTCGCTAAGTTCTACATTGAAAACATCGGAGCATTGGCTGGCGAAGTTGGCTACGTATCGTTGCCAGATGAGCAATACGCAACAGAAGCTGCCAAAATCCAATAATAAATAAGCTCGTACTTGGTGATGAATATGTGATGTCTCGCGAGACATCACATTTTTCACGCCGCATATGTTAATGAATTGTAAATGGCAAGAAGGAGGCCGCCGGCATGCAAAGCGAAGCTCTGCAAAGCAAAGATAATGCGCAAACCACTACCGTAAAAGTCGACGCATACAATTTCAAAAACGAGCGCGTCAGCATCATGAACAAAGTAATGCCAATCCTGCTGTTTCTTTGCGCGTCCGTATCCATCATGACAACGATCGGAATCGTTGTGACATTGTTAACCGAAACCATCCAGTTTTTCAAAACGATACCGATAACGGACTTTTTGTTCGGAACGAAATGGTCGCCGCTAATCCCGCCTAAGAGCTTCGGAGTGCTGCCGCTGCTTACCGGAACGCTGATGATTACCGTCATTGCTTGTCTTGTTGCCGTGCCGATCGGGCTTGCAAGTGCCATCTACTTATCGGAATATGCGCCCAAAAAAGTACGAAAAGTCGTAAAGCCCATCCTTGAGGTGCTCGCCGGCGTGCCGACAATCGTATACGGCTATTTTGCGCTAAGCTTGATTACGCCGATTATTCAAAGCATCTTCCCAAGCGCCGGCATATTCAATGCGCTCAGCGCCGGAATTGTCGTCGGGATCATGATTATCCCGATGGTCAGYTCGCTAAGCGAGGACGCGATGTCGTCCGTACCGCGCAGCTTGCGCGACGGCGCTTATGCGCTTGGAGCTACCAGGTTCGAGGTTGCCCTTAAAATCGTTGTACCTGCCGCATTATCGGGTATCGTAGCATCTGCTGTACTTGCATTCTCACGTGCAATTGGCGAGACGATGATCGTGACGCTTGCAGCGGGATCGACGCCGAACATGACGATGAATCCGCTGGATAGTATTCAGACCATGACCGCCTACATCGTTCAAGTCAGCTTAGGCGATACGCCGCACGGTACTGTCGAATACGGCTCGATATTTGCAGTAGGCATGACGTTGTTCGTCATCACGTTCTTGCTTAATATTCTTGCCCAGTACGTAGCAAGAAGATTCAGGGAGGAGTATTAATATGAACATCTTTCACGATGCGAACCGCAAGCAGATTGCCGGCCGCCGCAGAACGGACTGGCTGTTGCATATCTTGTTCGTTACGGCAACCTCGATCGGCGTAATCGCGCTTTGCGCTCTGCTTATCGACATACTGATCGACGGTGTTGCACGTCTTCAGCCAGACTTGTTCACCAACTTCCCGTCCCGCAAGGCAGACGGCTCAGGCATGAAGTCCGCTCTTGTCGGCACGATCTATATGCTGCTCATTATGGCGCCGATCTCCTTTATCTTCGGCGTAGGAGCAGCGATTTACCTAGAGGAATACGCAAGCAAAAACCGCTTCACAAGGATCATTCAGCTCAACATTAGTACGCTTGCCGGCGTTCCTTCGATCGTATACGGCATTCTCGGCCTCGCCTTGTTCGTAAGGCTGCTGGCGCTCGATAAGAGTTTGATCGCAGGCGCACTTACGATGACGCTGCTCGTGCTGCCGATTATCATTGTGTCGGCGCAGGAAGCGATTCGCGCCGTGCCGAAGTCTCGCCGCGACGCCTCGTTCGCTCTAGGCGCGACGAAGTGGCAAACCGTGGCTCGCTCGGTAATGCCGTCGGCTATTCCCGGCATCTTGACCGGCGTTATTCTCGCGATGTCGAGGGCGATCGGGGAGACGGCTCCGCTTGTTATGATCGGCGCGCTTACGTACGTCGCTTACTTGCCGAAGGGCATTACGGATTCATTCACCGTTATTCCGATTCAAGTGTACAACTGGCTGTCCAAGCCTAAGGTGGAGTTTCAGGAGCTTGCGRCAAGCGGCATTATCGTATTGCTGGCGCTGCTGCTGCTTATGAATTTCTCGGCTATACTGCTTCGCAACAAATATAGCAAAAACGTTTAATAACGGTTGGAGGAGACGAGCGAAATGGAAGCACTTATTAATATTAACAAGTTGAATTTGTTCTACGGCACTTTCCATGCACTCAAAAATGTATCGCTAACGATTCCGGAGAAAGCGATCACCGCCTTCATCGGCCCGTCCGGCTGCGGCAAGTCGACGCTGCTCCGCACGCTCAACCGTATGAACGATATGATTCCCGGCACGCGCATCGAAGGCGGCATCGCCATCGGCGGAACGGAAATTTATTCGAACGAAGTAGATGTCGAGACGCTCCGCAAAAAGGTGGGCATGGTGTTCCAGCAGCCGAATCCTTTTCCTAAATCGATCTACGATAATGTTGCCTACGGCCCGCGCCTGCATGGCGTATCGAGCAAAAAGCAGCTCGATGAAATCGTGGAGACGAGTCTGAAGTCGGCCGCGCTCTGGGATGAAGTGAAGGACCACTTGAAGCGCTCCGCCTTCGGCATATCCGGCGGGCAGCAGCAGCGTCTGTGCATTGCGCGCGCGCTTGCGGTGAACCCTGATATTTTGCTCATGGACGAGGCTACTTCGGCGCTTGACCCGATTTCCACGCTGAAGATCGAAGAGCTGGCGCAGGAGCTGAAGGATAAATATACGATCGTTATGGTTACGCACAATATGCATCAGGCAGCAAGGGTTTCCAACCAAACGGTATTTTTCTTGAACGGCGAGGTCATTGAATATTCGGATACGGAGAAGCTGTTCTCCAACCCGACCGATCAGCGCACGGAAGATTATATTAGCGGACGTTTCGGCTAAGCCGCGACTGTATTCGCGATTGAACGAATACCTAATAGGGGGAAACTAGCTGTGATGACGAAACGCAAAGAATTCGATCAAGGACTGGAACAGCTTCATAATTTGCTGGTGGAGATGGGCGGCTTCGTAGAGGCCGCGCTTGTGGATTCCATGGAAGCGCTCAAGGTCGTTGATGTTGAGCGGGCTAAGCTTGTTATTAAGAAAGATCCGCAATTGAATCAAATGGAAGAAAAAATTACGGAGATCGGCTCGCGCCTTATCGCTACTCAGCAGCCGGTTGCGAAGGATTTGCGCCGCATTTTGTCGGCGTTCAAGATTGCCAGCGACCTCGAACGAATGGGCGATCTCGCGGTTGACGTGGCGAAGGTCGTATTGCGTTTAGAAGGACAAGAGCTCATTAAGCCGCTGATCGATTTGCCGCGCATGGCGGAGATCGTTCAGACGATGACGTATGAGTCGATTCAATCCTTCGTGCTGGAGAATGTAGATCTTGCTTACAAAATGGCAAAGGACGACGATCAGGTCGATGCGTTGTACGGTCAGATCACGCGCGAGCTATTCTCGCTCATGATGGAGAACCCTCGCAATATCGCCCAGGCTTCACTGCTTAGCTTCGTTGGCCGCTATATGGAGCGATTCGGCGACCACGCAACGAATATTGGCGAAAGCGTCGTTTACTTGGTTACGGGCAACCGTCCTGACCTGAATCAATAATTTAAATGATCGAACAATAAACCTTACCGCAGAGGAAGTCCGCGCCGCAGCTGGACTTCCTCTGCGGTTTTTTTCTATGTGAACAAACAAACATTATAATGTTTGTTGACCTGAGCCTAAAATCAGTGTACTTTAAACATTATAACGTTATAATCTTAACTGGATTGAAGGTGAGCTGCATGAAGCAAGAACGGATCGTATGGCGCAACGTTAAGCGAACGAATGGCGAAGCAATCGATATAGCCGTCGAGCACGGCATCATTACGGAAGTAACGGGTGCGGGCCGCGCGAATGAAGGGAATGACGTCAGAGACGGCTCTGGATTGTATGTCTCCAGCGGCTGGATCGATGTGCATGTTCACGCGTTCGCCGAGCTCGACCCGTACGGAGATGAGATCGACGAGATCGGCGTGGGGCAAGGAGTCGCGACGATCGTCGACGCGGGAAGCTGCGGGGCGGATCGGATCGGCGAATTGGCGTCAAGCCGGGAACAAGCGCTCACGAACGTGCTGGCGTTGCTGAACGTCTCGAAGATCGGATTGCATCGGATTGACGAGTTATCCGACCTCAGCTGGATCGACCGCGAGCTGGCGGTAGAAGCCGTTCGCAGCTACCCAGACTTCATCGTCGGCTTGAAAGCAAGAATGAGCGGGAGCGTCGTGAAGGAAAGCGGCATTGAACCGCTGAGGATAGCTAGAGCAATGGCAGATCAGATGAGCTTGCCGATTATGGTTCATATTGGCTCGGCGCCGCCTCGAATCCAGGATATATTGCCATTGTTGAATGAGARCGATGTCGTAACTCATTATTTGAACGGGAAGAGCAATAATTTGTTCGACGATGCCGGGCAACCGTTGCCGGAGCTTAAGGAAGCAATCGCCAGAGGGGTGCGTATGGATGTCGGACACGGCACAGCCAGCTTCTCGTTCAAGACGGCTGAAGCCGCGAAGGAGAGCGGGATCGGGTTCGACACTATTAGCTCCGATATCTATAGAGGCAACCGACTGAGAGGTCCCGTTCACAGCTTGGCGCATGTCATGTCCAAGTTCTTGTTACTGGGCTACCCGCTAGCCGATGTGGTTGACGCCGTTACCGTTCGGGCAGCGAACTGGTTGAACAAGCCCGAACTCGGACGTATCCAAGTAGGCGACAAAGCGCATCTTACCTTTTTCGCCGTGAAGCATGAGAAGACGGAGTTTATCGACTCCGAAGGGGAGAAGCGCGTGGGAGATCAACATATTGGGGCAAAAGGGGTAATCGTCAATGGCAAATTTGTTGAATGCTAAATACGGATTGAAGCGTGTCATTAACGCAAGCGGGCGCATGAGCATCCTCGGCGTATCGGCACCAACCGACACGGTTATGGATGCGATGAAGCGCGGGGGGCAAAGCTACGTGGAAATCGCCGATCTCGTTGATAAGGCGGGCGATCATATCGCCGGGATTCTCGGATCGGAAGCGGCAGTCGTTGTCAACTCTGCTTCTAGCGGTATCGCGTTATGCGTGGCCGGTATCGTAACGCAAGGCAATCGGCGCAGAAGCGAACGGCTGCACCAAGATCCGATAGAAAAGAACGAAATCATTATTTTGAAGGGTCATAACGTTCAATACGGAGCGCCGGTGGAGACGATGGTATTCCTCGGCGGGGGCAAGTTGCTAGAAGTCGGTTACGCGAACGAAGGCAAAGCCGAGCATATCAAGGATGCGATCAGCGAACGTACGGCAGCGATTTTGTATGTGAAATCCCATCACGCGGTGCAGAAGAACATGATTTCCGTCGAGGAGGCATGGGAGGTAGCGCAGCAGAGCGGCGTGCCGCTCATCGTTGATGCGGCAGCGGAAGAGGATATTCGCAAGTACGTGAAGTTCTCGGACTTGGCGATTTATAGTGGCTCCAAAGCGATCGAAGGGCCGACATCGGGCATTGTCGGCGGCAAACGGCATTACGTGGAGATGGTGAAGGTCCAATTGCATGGTATCGGCCGCAGCATGAAGGTCGGCAAGGAGACGACGTTCGGCTTGCTCCAAGCGCTGGACGAGTATCTGAACAAGCCGGATAACAGCGAGCGGGAGAAGGCGGCGCTTCAAGCGCTTATGCCGCTCGGCGAACAACCGGGCGTTCAAGTGACGATCGTACAGGACGAGGCGGGGCGGGCGATATTCCGCGCTAGAATTCAGATCGATCCTGCGCTGACGGGCACATCGGCCAAAGAAGTCGTCCAGCGGCTGCAGAACGGCGACATCGCTATCTATACGCGCGACTACGGCGTGAAGCAGGGCTACTTCGACATCGATCCGCGTCCGCTGCTCGGCGACGACATTGACGTGATTGCAGCAACTATTAGCAAGCTAACGGGAGGCAACTAATATGTCCAACATGAACAGACGATTGTATAATAGCCGCGCAGCGCTGAATGTGCTTGCGAACAGCGTAGAGAATGCCAAAGAAGTATTCGATGCCGCAGAAGGGCATGTGCTTGTTGGCGTACTGTCCAAAGACTATCCGACTGTCGAAGCAGCCGTCGAAGCGATGAAGCAGTATGGAGAGGCGATCGACGACGCTGTCTCCATCGGTCTCGGAGCGGGAGACAATCGGCAAGCGGCGGTCGTAGCGGAGATTGCGAAATATTATCCGGGCACGCATATTAACCAAGTATTCCCGGCGGTCGGCGCGACTCGTGCCAACTTGAACGGTCAAGAGTGCTGGATCAACAGCCTTGTCTCGCCGACGGGGCAAGTGGGGTACGTCAACATTTCGACTGGACCCTACAGCGCTGCTCAGCCGGAGCAAGCGATCGTGCCGGTCAAGACCGCGATCGCGCTCGTCCGGGACATGGGCGGCAACGCGCTCAAGTATTTCCCGATGAACGGATTAAGCCGGGAAGACGAGCTTCGAGCAGTAGCGAAAGCATGCGGCGAGGAAGGCTTCGCGCTTGAGCCTACGGGAGGCATTGACATGGACAACTTCGAACCGATTTTGCGCATTTCGCTGGAAGCGGGCGTCCCTCAAGTTATCCCCCATGTCTACTCGTCGATCATCGACAAGGCGACGGGCAAGACGAACGTGGCAGACGTCCAGACATTGCTGGCTACGATGAAGAGATTGGTTGACGCCCATGGCTGAACGTAACCATGACGATCGTAAGGCAGTTGCTGTCTTCGGCGAAGTGATGATGAGGCTGCAGACGCCTGGTTACGAGCTGCTGACACAAGCAAGCAGCTTGCATTATTCGTTCTCCGGAACAGGCGTTAACGTCGGTTCCGCGCTCGCTCGCTTCGGGCATCGTGCGGAGCTCGTCACGACGTTGCCGGGCAATCCGCTTGGAGACGCGGCCGCAGCGTTCGCGCGCAAGCTCGGGTTGTCGACGGATTTCGTCGTCAGGTCGGGGCAATACATCGGCATGTATTTTCTGGAGAACGGCTTCGGCGCACGCCCTGGCCGGGTCACTTATTCCAATCGTCAGGCAAGCAGCTTTAACACGGCGCCAGCCGGAACATACGATTACGAGTCAATCGCAGAGCGCGTCGAAATCGCGCATTTTTGCGGCATTACGCTGGCGATGAACGACCTCGTCCGCAGCCACCTGATCGCGCTGGCACGGGCGGTCAAGGCGAAGGGCCGCCGGATCGTATTCGATTGCAACTATCGTCCTGGTCATTGGGGAGAAGACGGCCATGCGAAGGCGCGGCCTTATTACGAAGAGATGCTTTCCCTGGCCGATATCGTCCTGATGAACGAGCAAGACGCCATACGAACGCTTGGCATGGCAACGGAACAAACAGGGCGGTTCGACCAGTTGACCGAGCTTATGCCCCAAGTCGCAAGGAAGTACGGCATCTCCGCGATCGCGGGCACGCATCGCACCATCAACGAGAATAATACGCATACGCTGCAAGGTTATTTGTACAAAGACGGCTTCTTCTTCGCTGATCCGGTAACATTTGCCGTTCACGACAGAATTGGAGCGGGCGACGCGTTCGCAAGCGGTATCCTGCATGGCGAGCTCAGCGGATTCGAGCCGGACCGTACGGTCCGCTTCGCCRTCGCGGCAGCCATGCTCGCTCATACGATTAGCGGAGATACGCCGATGTCGGGTGAGCAAGACATTATTCGCGCCATGACGGGAGCCGTCGGCGACGTGGAAAGGTAGGTGCCGCTGTGCGGCGTTCTCGCAACAAACCGCTTTACTTGCAGGTCATGAGCGTATTGAAGGACCGAATTCTTCACGGGACGTACCCGGTAGGCACGTTGATTCCTTCCGAGCCGCAATTGGAAGCGGAATTTGGCGTCAGCAAAATTACGGTGCGCGCCGCCATCAAGGAGCTCGCGCAAGATGGCTACGTGGACAAGGGAAGCGGCAAAGGCACGAAGGTCATCCGCAACACTTCGTCCTCGAAGCTGTCGAAGCTGAAGCGGTTCACGGAGGTGCTCGTCGACGAAGGATACCGCATCCGTAAGGAGCTGCTTGCTGCGGAAGTCATCTTGACCGAGGAAGGCTCGGTCGCCAGGCAATTGTTTGGCGATCGATGCGTGAAGATCGAGCGCCTATATCGGCTTAACGGTGCGCCTTATATTTACTACACGCATTATTTGACTGACAAGGTGTCCGGGATCGAACCTAACGACTTGAATGAGCAGTCACTATACGACTTACTCGAAGAGCGTCAAGTGACGCTGGACAAGTACCGCGACGAGTTTTCCGTTACAGCCAGCGCGCCTCCACGTGCAATGGAGGCGCTTGAGCTCCGAACAGGCAAACCGCTGCTGAAGCGAGCGCGCTACTCTTACGACGAGAATGGCGAGCCGGTCGAATATAGCGAAGGCTTGTACGATACAGATCAACATCATTACGTCGTCAATTACGACGTGTGAACGGCTTACTCCCTCTCTTCCGAGAGGGAGTTTGTTTTGAAATATAGGAAATTATAATATTCACTCTGGCTTAATAGCTCAGAATATGTAGTAGAGCTGCTATATAAATGAACTTCATTTTGAACGGACGGAGGTCGAATGGACGGCATGAACGGCTGGTTCAGAAGATCGTTGAAGCGCAAAATCACGTTCCTGCTCCTCATTTCGATTTTGTTGCCGCTATTATCATTAGGTTTGTTTTCTTATTTTATCGCGTCCGATTTAACCGAGAAAAAACAGAAGGAATCGGGTATGAGCATCATGAAGCAGATGGCCTCCAACCTCGAGTTTATTATGCGCGACATCGAGAACAGTTCTTTGTTCCTCATCGGAAATAAGGACGTTCAGCTATATTTGAAYGTCTCTAAGGAAGAAGCGAACATGCGGCAGAACCGTATGACCGAATTTTTGTCCAACCTGATGTATTCCAAGAATTATATATCGGATATTACGATTTATCCCGCTAGCGAAGCGCTTCCAGTGTCCAACACGACGATCTTCAAGGTAAGCGTACCCGATATTACGATTCACGATCCGGATTATTTCGCCAATCATCCCTACTGGTGGACGTCGCTTTATCCGATTCATACGGCGGCGGGGAAGAAGAACATCATTTCGCTCATTCGTCCGATCCGCAACGTAAATTCGTTCAAAAACTTGGGTAAGCTCGTTATCAGCCTTGATGAGAGGGTAGTGGAGAATACGCTCAAGAAATCAGGTATCGGCGCTAACGGTTTCATGCTGCTCATTGACGGGAAGGGTAATGTCCTGTCGGGCTCGATGTCCCCGCTTCCGAACAACATCGCCAACATTCTGCCGGAGCTGTCGCGCCTAGAAGAAGGAGCAGGCTCCGTCAACTACGGAATCGGGCGAGACAAGAAGACGGTGTTGTATCACAAGCTGTCCGAGGCCGACTGGACGTTAATCGGCGTCATTCCTTTCGCCGACTACAAGGCGCAGAACCGATACGTGCTTACGCTTACCGCCGTGGCAGTCGGCGTCTCGCTGCTGGCCATCGTTGTGCTCGTCGTGTTCTTCGTTCAACGGCTCACCCGTCCGCTTCGCATGCTGACGAATTTCTTGAACAAGACCGACCCAGAGGAGCCGATGCGCATGTATCCGGTGGAATCGATGGATGAGGTAGGTCAGCTCGTGCGCAGCTACAACAGGCTAAGCGGCAAAATCGAGGCGTTGACCGACCAGGTAAAGCGCAACGAAGCGATAAGGACGGAAGCCGATATGCAGGCGCTGCAGGCGCAGATCAATCCTCACTTCCTATACAATACGCTCTCGTCCATTCATTGGATGGCACTAATGAGCAAGGATCACCAGACGGCAGATATGGTCGGCAACTTAAGCGACTTTCTTCGCTTCAGTCTCAACAAGGGCGCCCAGTTCACTTCCGTCGAACAGGAGATCGCTCACGTACGCCATTACGCGAACATTCAGGCGATCCGCTACCCGGATCAGTTCGACATCGAGTTCGCGATCGATCCGCAATTGTACCGCAAGAAGATACTGAAGCTATTGCTCCAGCCCCTTATCGAGAACTCGCTCGTCCATGGCTTGCTGAAGAAGCCGGGCAGGGGGGAGATCAGCGTGTATGCGAATCTGCAAGCGTCGTCGATGGTGTTCACCGTGGAAGATTCGGGAGCGGGCATCGAGCCGGACAAGCTGGCGCTTATTCTTGCCCGGCTTAACGAGCCGGAAGATACAAGAGGCGAGTCCAAGGACCATTACGGACTTCGGAACGTGCATCTGAGGCTGCTGCTTCATTATGGTGCCGACGCGGGGCTAAAAATCGAAAGCACGGCAGGCGTTGGGACGAAAATTTCGTTCGCGCTGCCGGTAACGGAGGATTCAATCGCATGAAAATCATGATCGTGGACGACGAGGTCATCATCCGCAACGGACTCAGCACTGTCATCAATTGGGAGGAGCTTGGCTTCAAGCTTCTCCCGCCCGCCGCTTCAGCCGAGGAAGCGCTGGACCGGTTCCAGGACGAACAGCCGAACATAGTGCTCTCCGACATACAGATGACGGGCATGGACGGCATCGGCTTGGCGGCCGAGATAAAGAAGCTTTCGCCGGATACGGAAATCATTATATTGACCGGCTTCGATATGTTCTCCTATGCCCAGCAAGCACTCCGCGAAGGGGTGAGTGATTACTTGCTGAAGTCGAGCCGACCCGAAGAAATCATCAGGGCGGCGATGAAGGCGAAGCAGCGGTTGCAGTTGCGCTGGGAGTCCATTAAGCAGGAGAGCCGCGGCCGATCGGCGGTCCGCGATCGTCTGCTCGAGAAGCTGGCCAGAGAAGGGATGCTAAGCGATCAGACGGTCGAATCGGCCAGCGTGCTGCTGCCGTGTCTTGGGCTTGCGGAGCAGAAGTTGTCGTTGCAGGTGCTGCTGCTGTCTGCGAGCGGGTGGGGAGGACGGCCGGAGGACTTGTCGCTCGCGCATTTTGCCGTCGCAAACATGGTACAGGAGATATTGCCTTGCGAGACGCTGCTGCATAAGGATCGGGTTCTCGTTGTCGTGAACCTCAATGCAGGCGTGACAACTTCGGAGAGGCTCGAGATGGAGCTCGGAAGAGTCAGCAGGAAGCTCAAGTGCAAGTTGTTCGTGGCCATTGGTTCTGCCGCAAGGTCGATCGAGGAACTGAAGCGATCATTTGAGGAAGCCGAGCATGCATTCACGTACCTATCCATTTCCAAAGAAGATGCGTTCATCCGGTATGAGATGGTGAAGGACCGGGCGGGGGGCAAGACGGTCTGCTCGGAAGAGGAGGAAACGAAGTTCATCGCCATCGTAAAGTCCGGAAGCGTGATCCAGCTGCGCCACTGGGTCGACGAGACGGTGTCCGCCCAGCTGTCTGATCCCGAAGTGACGCCGGACACTATGCACGCGTATTTACAATCGATCGTTCTGTCTGGACGACGTTGGCTGGAGAGAGTCATTGCAACGGTTGGGGGCCAGCCTCCCATGGCTGAGCAGTTACGCACAGATCTACTCAACCGCTCGGAAAATGTGCACGAGTCGTTGTTCCGCTCGCTGAAGTCGATCATGGACCTGTACACGGAAACGATGTCTGGAGAGCGGGTATCATATATCAAACGAGCGATTGCGTACATTAACGACCATCTGGACAAAAACTTAACGCTGCAGCAGGTGGCGAAGCATGTCCATCTGAATCCGAACCACTTCAGCGAAGTGTTCAAACGGGAGACCGGTTTTACCTATATTGAGTTTGTAACAAAGGAACGTATTACCCGCGCCAAGGAACTGCTGGACAGCACCCCGATCAAGATCAGCGATATCGCGGGCCGTGTCGGCTACGAGGACGTTAAATATTTCGGCCAGCTGTTCAAGAAGGCGACCGGGCAGACGCCGTCCGAATACCGCAATAAGACCTGATCGATGTCCCCCCTCGATCTGAAGTGTGTCCCCTGCCTCTCCGCAATCGACGGGCTTATACTGAAAGTATTCCATCGCAACACTGTTGCAGAAGACTACAAACATTTATCAGGGGGGATTTTTAGATGAACAAGAAGCTTTCTATCGTTGCTACATCGCTCGTCACCGCCTCACTCGTACTGGCCGCTTGCGGCAACAATACTGAAGCTGGCAAGGCTCCCAACGGTTCCGATAACAACGGCAAGGAGAAAGTAACGCTTTCGATCTGGCACAACTATACAGGCGACGATCAACGCGCCCAAACGATGCGCTCCATCATCGAGCAGTATCAGAAGGATCACCCGGAAGTAGAGCTAGACGTTCAGGCTATTCCGCCAGACGGCTACCGCACGCGACTTAAAACGGTAGCGGCAGCAAATGAAATGCCTGACCTGTTCGTGATGTGGCCGGGCGTTATGACAAAGGAATTCCAAGCTGGCAACCTGCTTCAACCAGTGAACGAGCTGCTGGACAGCAAGCCGGAGTGGAAAGAAGGATTCCTCCCAGGCTCCTTCGACGGCTTCACGATCGGCGAAGACATCTTCAGCGCACCGATCGCGTTGTCCCCGACTTCGATTCTGTTCTATAACAAATCGATTCTCGAGGCGAACGGCTTGCAGCCTCCGAAAACGTGGGACGATCTGATGAATGCTGTCGGAGTATTGAAAGAAAAGAAAATTACGCCAATCTCGCTAGGCAACAAAGCGGCATGGCTGGCGCAATCGAGTATTTTCAGCTCGCTGGCTGACCGCGTGACGGGTACGGAATGGTTCTTGAAAGCGGCAGCCCAAGATGGTGCGAAATTCACGGATCCTGAGTTCGTGCAGTCGCTCGCTTACCTTCAAGAGCTCGGTAATGCAGGCGCCTTCCAAGAAGGCTTCAACTCCATCGACAATACGCAAATGGAACAATACTTCGCTCAAGGCAAGTCGGCTATGATGATCGACGGCGGCTGGGCATTGACGAATCTAGCGGCTTCGGCTTCGAAGGAAGCTCTTGATCAGATGGGTGCGGCCGTATTGCCTTCCATCCCTGGCGGCAAAGGTGATCCGAACACGATCTCCGGTGTCGTTGGAACAGGTATCGGCATGAGCGCGAAAGTAGATGGCGCGAAGAAGCAAGCGGCATATGATCTCATGTACGCGATGGCTGGTCCGGACGCTCAGAAGCGCGTTCTGGAAAGCAACCAACTCGTCAGCTACAAGGTTGATCTTGATAAATCGAAGGTTACTCCGATCTTCGCCGAAGTATACGAGCTTGTGAACAGCGTTACTCGTACTCCGGTATATGACGGTGTCTTGTCCTCCGCAGTAGCCGACGAACTGAACAACGGCCTGCAGGAGCTGCTCATGGGCGGCAAGCCGGAAGCAATCGCGAAGAAGGTACAAGCAGCAATCGAGAAAGAATCGAAGTAATCTTCACTCTTCACACAATAACAATTCATTCGGGATTCGTTCTTCCTCTTTAGTTAAGGCTGGGGGAAGAACGGATTACCATTCTACTAGCGATCGAAATGGAGGGGGCGTTATGACGTCTGCCGTACGCACCAGAAGATTTATCGTTATCGGTCTTCTTCCCGCGCTGCTTTTGTTTTCTTTCTTCGTCATTGTCCCGATTATATGGTCTGCCTATTATGGTTTCTTTGATTGGAAAGGAATCGGAGCCGCGAAATTCATCGGCTTCGAGAATTATTCGGAAATTATTCATGACGAAGTGTTCTGGCGTTCATTAAAAAACAACATGCTCGTCGTTGTCGCATCCGTGTTCGGCCAAGTGCCAATCGCGTTGGTGCTGGCGTTGCTGCTACTCAAAAACAATTGGCTTCATAAGTTCATCCGTACCGCAGTATTCATGCCCATGGTGTTGTCGTCGGTTGTCGTCGGTATCATTTGGGGCTATATTTATCACCCGGAAATCGGTATCTTAAACTTCCTGATGGATGGTCTCGGCCTCGGAGCTTGGAAGCGTCAATGGCTAGGCGACCCGGACATCTCGATGTATTCGCTCATGGTCCCAATCATATGGAACTACATTGGTCCTTACTTGGTCATGTTCATAGCTGCGCTTCACAACATTCCAAGCGAGATTGACGACGCAGCCAAAATCGACGGAGCTCAAGGCTCCCGCAAACTGTTCTCACTAACTTTGCCATTAATATGGGACACGATCAAAGTCGCTGTAGTCCTCTGCATCTCCGGCAGTCTCAAGTCGTTCGACTTGATCTATATCATGACCGGAGGCGGTCCTGCACATTCGACAGAATTGCTCGCGTCTTATATGTACAATAATACATTCGCGATTTACCGTTTCGGTTACGGCAGCGCAGTATCGACCGCAATCATCATCATCAGCTTGATCCTGGTCGCCGGCAGCCAATATCTCATGAAATCGAAAAACCGATAAGGGGGACCTCACATGTTGCGTCGCCGTTTCAGCAGCGKACTCGCGAACGGTCTGATGACCCTTTACGCGCTCGTCACGCTCTATCCGCTATACTGGTTGTTCATTAGTGCATTCAAATCGAACGAGGAATTTTACTCCCGCCCGTTCCAACTGCCGACCAGCTGGAAGTTCGACAGCTTCGCCYGTGYGTGGAAAGTATCCGATATGGGAACGAGCATGCTCAACTCCGTCATCGTGACAGGTGCGTCGCTCGTGCTTACGCTCGCGATCGGTGCACTCGCCGCGTACATTCTGTCCCGGTTCCAGTTCCGTTTCAAGTTAGCTGTCATGGGCATATTCCTGCTTGGCATGCTCATTCCGATCCATAGCACGCTCGTCCCGCTGTTCATCGTCATGAACAAGATTCATCTTCTCAACACATACGGTGCGCTTATATTTCCGTACGTTGCGTTCGAGCTGCCAATCGCTATTTTTATCATCCAAGCATACATGAACACTTTTCCGAAAGAAATCGAAGAAGCGGCACACCTCGACGGCTTGGGATACTGGGGGATTTTCTCGAAAATCATGCTTCCGCTATCTGCTCCGGCGTTATCGACGGTGGGCATCTTAGCTGTCCTGCGGTTCTGGAACGACTTCTCCTTCGCGCTCGTGTTCATCAGCAAGCCTGCGCTTAAGACGTTGCCGCTGAGTCTGTCGCAGTTCGCAACGGGCTACATGACCGACTACGAATTGACGATGGCCGCGCTGGCGATAGCGGTCGTGCCGACGATTATTGTCTATTTGATATTCCAACGATCGATCATGCAGGGCATGGTCGCAGGCGCCGTCAAAGGTTAAGCCAAACTCTCTGAGTCCGTACCACGGTGGTGCGGGCTCAGCGTCATATTCGGGGAGGAGTGTTCCTTATGAAATTGTATTTCGAAGGTTTATACGAGGAGTTACTGCCGGGCATTCGGGCCATCGCGACAGAGCTAGGCATCGAGCTTGAATCGGATTATGCGCTCGAAGAGAATGAGGGGATAAAGGTGGTCGTCGGCCGTGCATCGGACGGCTTGGAAGTCGGATACGTGCCGGGAGAGAGGAAAGCGTGTATCCGTTATGAGCGAAAGCATCAATTCTATCGCGGACTTGGCCTGGTCGTGCAGCATGCGCGCAAGAGAGAGTCGTTAATGCGCATAGAGAAGCAGCAGTTCGATTCGATCGGACCGATGTTCGATCTATCCCGCAACGGCGTGCTGACGGTAGGCGCATTCAAGACGATGCTGAATCGAATGGCGCTTATGGGACTTAATACGGTCATGCTGTATATGGAAGATACTTACGCGATCGAGGGCGAGCCTTATTTCGGCTACATGCGCGGGCGCTATTCGGCGGTGGAATTGAAGGAAATCGACGACTACGCCGACATGTTCGGTATCGAAGCGTTCCCGAGCATCCAGACGCTCGCGCATCTGGAGGAGTTCCTCAAGTGGGAGCCGGTGAAAGCGTACAAGGACACGAAGGGCGCTCTGCTCGTCGGCGATGAACGGGTGGACCAGCTCGTCGAGCGCATGATTCTTTCGGCTTCCGCGCCATTCCGCAGCCGCAAAATCCATATCGGAATGGACGAGGCGGAAGAGCTTGGGCGGGGCAAGTACTTGGATCGCTACGGATATGCTGACCGAATAGACATCATGACCGGACATCTGAATAAGGTGCTTGACGTCACTCGTCGCCTTGGCTTGAAGTCGATGATGTGGAGCGATATGTTCTTGAAGCTCGCGGTCGGCAACGGAGGCACTGAAAGCGATTATTACAATACAGATACGAAAATTCCAGAAGAGATGGCCAGTCGAATTCCGAAGGATGTAGACATGGTGTACTGGGATTATGTTCATATGGAGCCAAAGCATTATGCGAGCGTCATATCCAATCACCGCCCGCTCGGCTGCAACCTTGTGTTTGCCGGAGCGGTGTGGATCTTCAATACATTCGGCGTCAATTACGGCATGTCGTTGAACGCTTCCGATGTCGCGCTGCAAGCATGCAAGCGCGAAGGCATACGCGAGGCGTACGCGACGATGTGGGGCGACGACGGCAACGAAGGCAATCCGTTCGCGGCGCTGCTAGGCTTGCAACTCTACGCGGAGCACGCTTATTCGGAAGAGAAGCCGGACTGGAGCGTCGTTGCCGAACGGGCGAAGTTCTGCACCGGCATCGAGGCAGACGCATACCTGCTGATGAAGGACTTGGACGAAGTGCCCGGCTCCGAGCCGGACAACCGGAAGCAAAGCAATCCTTCGAAGTTTTTGCTGTATCAAGACGTTTTGCTCGGATTGTTCGACTTCCAGATCGACGGCTTGCCGTTAAATGCGCATTATGCGGCGCTTGAAGAGAAATTCCAGAATGCGAGAGTCGAAGGCGCTTCACTTGATTGGATCTTCGACGTTCCGCAGAAGCTGAGCGCGGTACTGAAGCAGAAGAGCGAATTAGGCTTACAATTGAAGCGAGCGTATGATAACGGGGATAAAGCGACGCTGCGCCATGCGGCGACCGAGGCGATTCCTGCTATCGCGGCGGCGGTCAATGAGCTTCGCATCGCTCACCGCACGCAATGGCTGAGGATGTTCAAGCCGTTCGGATGGGAGGTGCTAGACATTCGCTACGGCGGCGTCATCAATAGGCTCGATACCGCAGCGGTCCGTTTGCTCGCTTACGCGAGCGGAGAACTCGACCGGATCGAGGAATTGGAGCAGGAGCGGCTGCCGTTCAGCACCGTTAATCGGTTCAATAGCAAAGGCGTCGGCTGGAGCAGCCATTACTACCGGATGGCGAGTCCGAATGTGTTCTTCCACGTCATGAATCCATTCTAATWTATAAACCCATGGAGCCTATCAACATCTGTTGATGGGCTCCGTTCATTTTTTTTAAAACATCCACGTCATTGTCCTTCAATGAACGATAAGCTTGGCTGAGTCGATATCGATTCCTAATGTCACAATTTGTAGAAGTTTACCGAAATTTAACGTTTTCACGCATCTTACTTCACAAATGTTTGTTAGTGTTAAGACTAAAGTGAGCATTAACGACATGCAAGCAACGAGGGGATCCTAATGGAAGAGATTGGTTATGGTCTGTTCAACAGGGATATGATTCGGGGAATTAAGGAGCGCTGGAATAATGGAGGCATCGGCGCGATCTATGTCCGCATCGATAGCGGGCAGACGGCAGCAGAGCCGTCGCTTCTGCTATGGGAGAGCGACCAACGAAGGATGTTTTGGCGGCTGAGACTGGAGAACGAATATTATTATTTGCTTGCTAGGCAGACCGGTGATCAGCCAATCGAGCAGCTCGCGCAATCGGCCGCCGATCAATTGAACAATCGAATGAATATGGGCGATTCCCACACGAGGAGGGATTCGGTGAAGGCGCATATCGGATTCGCCGTGGCGTTCCCTTCCTCCGCCGGCCGCTCGACAGAGACGGTCGTCTACCGATTGCTGCGGGACGCTATGCTGCTGAATACATACTCGGCTGCCGTGCCATACGTCTTCGGGCAGGCTGATGCAGGGGAGCCGGCTGAATTAACCGTTCAGCCGAGCGAGAAAGCAAGAAAGCAGCCGATTGAGCTTTACCATACGGGTAAGCCTATTGCAATCGGACAGCTGGCAGGTCCTTTTCCCGTGTTCCAATCAAAGACGCTCGTCTCTGAGGTTGCCTACATGTTCGACACGAACCCGAAGGCGCCCGGCGCGATAATAGTCGTAGACAACCGCCCAGTCGGGCTGCTCATGAAGGAAAAGCTGCATCAGCTGCTGGCGGGGCAATTCGGTCTGCCGCTCTATTGGAACAGGGGGGTGGAGCGAATCATGAATGATCAGCCTCTTATCGTGGACGAGCAGATGCCGGTGGAGCAAGTGTCGCAGCTGGCGATGAGCAGGCATTATGCCCATCTGTACGATGTCGTTATTATCACTCAGAACGGTCAATTGGCTGGTGCGGCCTCGATTCGGTCGATACTGGAATGTATGACTGCGATGCGAACGGAGGCGGCTAGGGAGGCCAATCCGTTGACGGGTCTGCCAGGCAATGAAGGCATTCAGTCAGAGCTTCAGCGAAGAATTCAGGCAGGTATTCCCTTCGCTGTTATTTATGCGGATCTAGACTATTTCAAATGGTTCAACGATTGCTTCGGCTTCGGACTTGGCGATGAAATGATTCGATACTTGGCCGAGACGTTATGCAAGGAGCTGGAGCTGCAAGGAACGCAGGGTGATTTCGTCGGTCATATCGGCGGCGATGACTTCATTATCGTAGCGGGAGCCGGCCAAGCAGAGTTGATCTGCCAATCGTTAATTATGAGGTTCGAGCAAGGTGTCAAAGCTTTCTATGGGGGAGTCGAGGTTACATCCGTAGAAGACCGCCACGGCAATATCGTCGAGCAGGAAGGCGTCACGTTATCCTTATCGCTCATGCTCTGGGACGGCATTGTGCCCTTGACGCCTGAGGACATATCAAGACTTGCCGCGAAGCTGAAGAAGCGGGCGAAGGCGAGCAAGGGCAGCGTCTATGTGCTCGAGCATATAACAGGAATGCATCATGGAGAGGATCGAAAATATACGTGAAACGTCTACGTGAAAGTCAGCGTATCAGCCAGTTTGGAAGCGGAATATGGACAATGTCAGGCGTATTAGCCGGTCAATCCGGATTAATCGGCGTTCTGTATTTGTCATGGCAGCAATCCGGCRAACCGGAACAGAGCGGCAGCGGCAAGTCGTTTCGAGCGGAGTGGAAGCAGTTCGCCCAGCGCGAGAGCGAGGCGGCGTTCCAGAGCTCTGTGTTGTTCGAGGGAATGGATTGGATTCATGACGATCTATTCATCTATATGCGTCTTCCGGGCGGTCGCCGAGAAACGATGGAGGGCTGGCTGCTGGAGACGGCGTTCAAGCATACGTCGAATTGGGAACAGCGCTTCGCTGCGCATATGCGGGAGCAGACCGAGCAGAACTGGAGCGGCAAGCTGTACATCGGCGCAGCCGTGGCCGAGCTCACGAGCAGCGAGGACGAAGAACCTGCTTGGTACGAAGCGGTCAAGCAGGCGATGCTGCACGGGCAATCGGCGGGCGGCATGGAGCGGAGCATCAAGCGCAGGGCATTCGATCGACTGATGGAGCAGCGGTCGATCGATCCTGTCTACCAGCCGATCATGGCACTCGGCGAGGATAAAGTGTTCGGCTTCGAGGCACTGACGAGGACGCGGGAGCGAACTTGGTTCGAAGGACCGCTGGCTTTATTCTCGTTCGCTGAGCAGGAAGGGGTAGCCTATGCGCTTGATCGACTGGCGAGAGAGAAGGCGATCGAAGGCTGCGGCGGTCTTAAGCGCGAGCAGAAGCTGTTCATCAACGTGATGGCTCAAATTATCGAGGACCCGGAGTTCTCGCCCGGTCAGACGCTTAGCTTATTGGAGCGGCGGGGCTTGTCGCCGCATAACGTTGTTTTCGAGATAACGGAACGCAATTCGATCGAGGATTTCGGAGCCGTCAAGAAGGCGCTGGAGCATTACCGCAGCCAAGGCTATCAGATTGCCATCGACGATGTAGGCGCCGGTTATTCATCCCTGCAATCGATCGTCGAGCTGCGTCCGGATTACTTGAAGGTCGACAGGTCGATTATTCAAGATATTCATCTCGATGAGATGAAGGCTCACATTCTTCATACATTGGCGCAGCTTGCTGCCAAGATGGACATATCGATCATAGCCGAAGGCATTGAACAGCAGGAGGAGCTTGCCAAGGTTAGAGAGCTTGGCGCTTCTTATGCGCAAGGGTACTTGCTTGGACGCCCGGCTGCGATGTCGGACGATCATGGCATGTTGTGAATGGATAGGCTTCAGGTATGGGCTTTCTCAAAGCGGACGATGCTTTGGGAAAGCCCATTTTGCGCTAGGCATTTTATGGTATGATAGAAGGCAAGCAGGTCATTAGGCGAGGTGTTGATGTTAATGGAAAAATGGATGTTAATTGATGGCAACAGTATAGCGTACCGCGCATTCTTCGCACTGCCGCCGTTGACGAATTCGGCGGGTCAGCATACGAATGCGTTGTACGGTTTCACGACGATGCTACTTAAACTATTGGACGAGCTTAAGCCTACCCATGTTCTTGTTGCTTTCGATGCGGGGAAGGTCACGTTCCGCCACGAAGGCTATAGCGAGTACAAGGGCGGACGGCAGAAGACGCCGCCGGAGCTGTCCGAGCAATTCCCGGTTCTGAAGGATCTGATTCGTTCCTTCGGCATCGCGCAATTCGAGCTGTCCGGCTATGAGGCGGACGACATTATCGGCACGCTCACCAAGCGGGCCGATGAGCAAGGGGTAGAGACGGTCGTCGTATCCGGCGATAAAGATATGCTGCAGCTTGCTTCGGACAAAGTTACGATTGCCGTAACGCGCAAAGGCGTAAGCGAGGTCGACATGTACTCGCCGGAAGCGATTCAAGAGAAATACGGGTTAGTGCCGCAGCAGATTATCGATCTGAAGGGTCTTATGGGCGATACGTCCGACAACATTCCTGGCGTGCCCGGCGTAGGCGAGAAGACAGCGCTTAAGCTGTTGCATGAGCATGGCTCTGTAGAGCAAGTATTGGAAAATGTAGGCGAGCTGAAAGGCAAGCTGAAGGAAAATATCGAGACGCACAAAGACAGCGCTCTGATGAGCAAGAAGCTTGCGACGATCTTCCGCGAAGTTCCGGTCGAGAGCGGAACGGAGGAGATGCGCTATAGCGGTTATGACGGCGCTGCCTTGGCTGAGGCGTTCCGCAAGCTGGAGTTCAAATCCTTGCTGGAGCGTATGGATTTCGGCGAGTCAGTCGTGGATTCAGCCGAGGCGGCGAAACAGTCCGCTGCCGAACTGAATATTTCGATCATCGCATCCGAATCGGATGGCGATTCTCTGGCGCAGCTGCTATCTGCGCTGAAGACGAACGAGGAACACGGCTTGTACATCGAAGCCATCGGCGAGAACCCGCATCAGGCGGAGATCATCGGCGTATCTGTAGCTGTTGCGGAAGCCGTGTACGTTCTTCCTTACAGCGCGCTTAAGCAGCCTTTCACAGCGGGGTTAGTCGAATGGCTTACTGGGTCGGATATGCCGAAGTATGGCTTTGATTTACATAAGGTTGAGCTTGCGCTTGCATGGAGCGGCATTAAGTATGCGGGAACGGCATTCGATGTTCAGCTAGCGGCGTATTTGCTTGATCCGACTGATACAGCGTTATCGCTTAGCGCAATTACGGATAAGCAGGGGCTGCCTGGTATCGCTTCCGATGAAGCGGTCTATGGCAAGGGAGCGAAGTTCAAGGTGCCGGAACCGGACACGCTGTATCGCCATTTGGCGCTGCGCGCTGACGCGGTTCGGAAGCTTGTGCCGATCTTGACGGCAGAGCTTGCGAAGGGCGGCATGAGCAAGCTGTATTTTGAATTGGAGCAGCCATTGTCTCGCGTGCTTGCAGGGATGGAGCTTCAAGGCATAACGGTGAAGAAACAAGAGCTTGAAGATTTGGGGCGCAGCTTGGAGTCGCAGCTGACCACGATTATGAGCGATATATACAAGCATGCGGGCGTGGAGTTTAACATAGGTTCTCCTAAGCAGCTGGGCGATATATTGTTCGAGAAACTTGGTCTGCCTGCGCGCAAGAAGACGAAGACCGGTTATTCAACCGATGCCGAGGTGCTGGAGGATCTGGCTCCGTATCACGAGATCATTCCTCTTATTCTGCATTACCGCCAGCTTGCGAAGCTGCAATCGACGTATGTCGAGGGGCTGCTGAAGGAAGTGCGCGGAGAGACGGGCAAGATCCATACGTATTACCGTCAGACGATAGCGGCAACCGGACGTCTTAGCAGCCAATTTCCGAATTTGCAAAATATCCCGATCCGGCTGGAGGAAGGCCGTCAGATCCGTAAGGCTTTCGTCCCTTCCGAGCCGGGCTGGTACATCGTTGCCGCCGACTATTCGCAGATCGAGCTTCGTGTATTAGCTCATATTGCAGACGACGAGAACTTGAAGGAAGCGTTCATTCACGATATGGATATCCATACGAAGACGGCGATGGACGTCTTCGGCGTTACTGCCGAGCAAGTGGATTCCAATATGCGCCGTCAAGCAAAAGCCGTTAACTTCGGCATCGTGTATGGCATTAGCGATTATGGTCTTTCGCAGAACTTGGGCATTACAAGGAATGATGCCGCTAAGTTCATTGAGCAGTACAAGGAAGTGTTCAAGGGCGTCCGCCAATTCATGGAGGATATCGTCGTCCAAGCAAGACGCGACGGTTACGTAACGACACTCCTTGAACGCAGACGGTATTTGCCGGAGATTAAGGCGTCGAACTTCAATCTGCGCTCATTCGCGGAGAGAACGGCAATGAACTCCCCTATTCAAGGGACTGCCGCTGATATTATTAAGCTAGCCATGGTGCAGATGGACGAAGCGCTGCGCGAGCGCAAGCTGAAGAGCCGCATGCTGCTCCAAGTACATGACGAGCTTGTATTCGAAGTGCCTGAGGACGAGCTGGAGCTCATGAAGTCACTTGTTCCGGAAGTGATGTCCGGCGCGCTGCAGCTGCATGTTCCGCTGAAAGCAGATGTCAGTTTCGGTGTCAATTGGTATGAGGCAAAGTAACCCGCTAGCTCTCTATTTGCGTTATAATAGATGGCGAGGTGAGGACAAATGCCGGAATTGCCGGAAGTAGAAACCGTAAGACGTACATTGATCGATCTAGTCGCGGGCAAACGTATTCAATCCGTAACCGTTAAGCTGCCGCGTATTATACAACGTCCTGTTGAGCCGGAGCAGTTCGCTGCCGCTTTAGCTGGACATACGATTCAAACCGTAGAAAGGCGCGGGAAGTTTCTGCTAATCATGCTCGACGGTCTGGTGCTCGTATCGCATCTTCGTATGGAGGGGCGTTATAGCGTTAATGGGGCTGATGAGCCGACTCCGTTGCATACGCATGTCATTTTTCATTTTGACGATGGCACAGAGCTTCGTTATAAGGATGTCCGTCAGTTCGGAACGATGCATCTATTCGAGCCTGGGCAGCACTTCGAGATGGCGCCGCTTAACAAGCTGGGCATCGAGCCGTTAGAGCCGGGGTTCACCCTGCAGGCGCTTCGCGATAAGCTGGATAAACGCAAGATGAGCATTAAGCCGCTTCTGCTGAATCAAGAGCATATCGTCGGGTTAGGCAATATTTATGTCGATGAGGCGCTGTTCTTGGCGCGGATTCATCCGGAGCGATCAGCCAATTCGCTGAAGCCTGCGGAGTGGAAACGGCTGCATGAGGCGATTCGCACAACGCTTGGACGCGCTGTCGAGGCGGGCGGCTCGTCGATCCGATCCTATGTGAACGGGCAAGGCGAGATGGGCATGTTCCAGCATTCATTCTCTGTATATGGCAGGAAGGACGAGCCTTGCAAAGTATGCTCGCGTCCCATCAAGAAGTTCGTCCTGGGCGGCAGAGGAACGCATATATGCGAGAAGTGTCAGCCCGTTCCTAAGGAATAGCTGCACCGAAGTATCATAAGCCGCTTAATCGGCTAGGCTTACAGTTATGCACCGTCATCCGCTATCCGCATATGATGTTCTTGTTAAGAGAACATAGGCGATCGCCCGTATCAACGGCTTCTGTCCTAGACATAGGCCGCTAATACCGGGCAGTCGCGATGCGGGGAGGGAATTCGTTGTTCGCGCATTTGGCTCCACTGTTAGTGATCGCTTTTGCAGTTAGCTTGGATGGTTTTGGCGTTGGAGTTACGTACGGGCTGAGGCGAATCAAAATTCCGTTTTTATCGGTTTTTATTATTGCCTGCTGCTCTGGACTTATTATTTGGCTATCGATGCAAGTAGGAAGCTGGCTGTCGGGTTACTTATCCGAGTTCGCCGCTCGCTTGATCGGCGCATGCGTGCTCATCGTGATTGGCGGTTTCGCCTTGTTCCAATTAAGGCGCGGGCGCGACGATCAGAGCGCTACAGCCGATGCGGAGGAAGTGGCGGCAACTATCGAGCATAAGGCTGTGGAAACGTCTTCCGCTTCTGCAACGGAGCGTATTCTCGCTTCCAACACAGCGCTCGTAGTGATGGTGGAGCTTAAACGGCTCGGCCTCGTCATCCAGATCCTGCGTACGCCACAGGTCGCCGACGTCGATAAGTCGGGTACGATCTCGGCCTCGGAGGCCGTTATGCTCGGTGTCGCTTTGTCGCTTGATGCTTTCGGCGCAGGGCTTGGCGCCGCGATGATAGGTTTGCCTGCTCTAATGACGGCGCTTATTATCGCTGCATTCAGCGCTATTTTTCTCCTTGGGGGAATCCGGTTTGGGTTCCAATGCTCGAATTGGCGCGGGATGCAGACGCTGTCCTTCCTTCCAGGGATATTATTGATCATCATGGGTATTATGAAGCTGTTATAACTTCGAGGTGAATGGAATGATAATCGGATTAACCGGCGGTATAGCCAGCGGCAAAAGCACCATCGCTCAGCTGCTCGCCCACCGCGGCGCGCTGCTGGTCGATGCCGATCAAGTAGCAAGAGAGGTTGTTCAGCCGGGAGAGCCGGCACTTGAGGCGATCGCCTCTTCTTTCGGACAAGCTGTACTTCAGGCGGACGGCTCCTTGGATCGTTCCGCGCTTGGCGCAATTGTGTTCCAGGACAAGGCGTCGTTAGCGAAGCTCGAGTCGATCACGCATCCCGCGATTAGACAGCGCATGCAGCACAGAATACATACATATGCCGAGCAGAATCCGGGGGCACTTGTTGTTGCCGACGTCCCGTTGCTATACGAGACGAATCAGCAAGCATTATATGAAGGTATAATGGTCGTTTATGTACCTGAGACGATTCAACTTACGCGGTTAATGGGGCGTAATCAGATGGATGAGACGGAAGCGAAGCGGCGAATATCGCTGCAGATGGATATTGAAGAGAAGCGAAGACGCGCAGATTGGGTGATCGACAATAGCGGTCCGCTAGCAGAAACGGAACGCCAGATCGATGATTTTTGGCGCAGTCAGGGAATATTATGAAGGTACTTTTGCGCAAACGAGTTGTGCTCGTATTATTGCTAGGATTTATCGCTATCCTTTTCTTGAAGTCGGACTGGCTTGGCGAGTATATGTATCCCGTGTATTATAAGGACGATATTCGTGCAAGCGCCTCGAACTACGGATTGGAGCCTCATTTGGTAGCTGCCGTTATTCGAACGGAATCCAATTACAAAACAAGCAGTCAGTCGGATAAAGGCGCTGTTGGGTTAATGCAGATGATGCCGAATACGGCTAAGGATGTTGTTCGGAGGGCAGGATTCACCGAAGTGACGGAGGACATGCTCAAGCATCGCGCGGATGTTAGCATAGAGCTTGGGTCATGGTATTTAAGCTCCTTGCATCAAAGGTTCGATCAGAACTCCATCGCTGCAATTGCCGCATATAATGCCGGACCGACGAGAGTCAGTGAATGGCTGAATACGGGAGAGTGGGATGGAAAGCTGGATACGGTGAAGCAAATTCCGTACGGCGAGACCCGCCACTATGTACAACGCGTCATTTATTATTATAATAAGTACAAGGAATTGTACCCTGACTTTTAACTTAGAACATAAGATGAGCCTTGAGAGGCTCGCCGCTTCATGGACGAGCTTCCCAAGGCTTCTGTTATTCATACAAACTTAATGAATCATTATTTGTATTGGCCGGCAAGAGATTGCTCGGCGATTTGCACCAGGCGACGAGTAATGGAACCACCGATCGAGCCTGCGTCACGGGTTGCCATGTTTCCATAATATCCGTCTTGCGGAATGGCAATACCCAGCTCTTGTGCCACCTCATATTTCAGTTGGTCCAATGCTGCAGTGGCTTGTRGTACAAGCAATTGGTTGCTGTTGCTGCTGTTTGCGCTCATGTATGTTCACCTCCTTGCGGTTGGTAACTGTATTATGTGCGTTATTCTAGAGTTCATTACAGGTAAGGTATGGGAATAACTTAAGCTAAAGTCGATATCGGTATGATAAATAAAGCATCAGGATGAATGGAGGGAAACAATCCAATGAAGTGCCCCTATTGCGATTACGCAGGTACGAAAGTGTTAGATTCACGTCCGGCTAACGAGAACAAATCGATCCGCCGCCGCCGCGAGTGCGAGAAGTGCAACCGCCGCTTTACGACGTTCGAAATGATTGAGGAAACACCGCTTATCGTCATCAAAAAAGGCGGCAGCCGCGAGGAATTCAGCCGCGACAAAATATTGCGCGGACTTATCCGCGCCTGCGAGAAGCGTCCCGTTCCAGTCGAGCGCCTCGAGGTTATTGTCTCAGAGGTCGAGAAGGAGCTCCGCACGACGGCACTGGCCGAGGTAGAGAGCCGTGATATCGGCGAGATCGTCATGAGCCAGCTCTACCCTGTAGACGAGGTGGCGTACGTTCGCTTCGCGTCCGTGTACCGCCAGTTCAAGGACATCGATATGTTCATGAAAGAGCTTAACAACCTGTTGTCCAAGCACCCTTTGAACAGCCCACTGAACAGCTTAAGAGATATAGATTGACAATTTTGGCGACATCATGCTATCATCATCTTTGTCGTCATTTGGGGCCATAGCTCAGCTGGGAGAGCGCTTGCATGGCATGCAAGAGGTCAGGGGTTCGATCCCCCTTGGCTCCACCATAATAAACAAATCAACCACGTCCACCGGACGTGGTTTTCTGTTTATTATGATGGTTAGCCAAKGGGAGATGAACCCCTAGATTGGGGTTCGCCCGCGCGGACGGAGCGGTTGATAATGCTTCGAAGCAATTACATCAAGTGCAGGAGCACGGCGTCTGAATCCACCGCTAAAAGTCCTCGTCGACTAAGCCTCGACAGCCATTCAATCAAGATTCGGACATCCCATGTTGGATAGACGAGCCAAGCGAGTCGTATCCCCCTTGGCTCCACCAAACAATAAATTCAACCACTTCATCCGAAGTGGTTTTTTTATTGTTTGGTAGAGCCAAAAAGGGGGCGAACCCCGAGGTTCAGCCCGCGCGGACGGAGCGAATGCGGAGGAGCACGGCGTCTGAATCTACCGCTAAAAGTCCTCGTCGACTAAGCCTCGTGAGCCATTTAATCAAGATTCGGACATCCCATAATGAAAAGACGAGCTAGAGCGAGTCATATCCCCCTTGGCTCCAATAAGGTAAAAAGCCTTTAGCTAACTCTCCCGTCAGCTCAGGAAAAGAGGCAATTCAGCGCATCGCCGACCAAGGGATCGGTGAAGATAACAGTGGCAACCGACGGAACGGGTAGCGATATTGTGAAAATGAAGTGGACGAATGGTGCGCGGACAGAAGACTTTTTTGCAAGCGTCGGTACGCTGTTGACTGGAGACAGCTTTGACATAACTTCAAACGGAGTCTATACAGTATACACGGAGGATCAAGCCGGCAACGGAGCGGTCGAGATTATCACAATCAATAATATCAATACAGTAACGCCAAACGCCTCAACGTCAAACGGCTCGCCTCTAATCGACTTGAACGGGCAACCGCTCGATTCGTCGACTATCGACGCGTCGAAGCCTTCCGTTACGTTGGAGGTAAAGCCTAAGGAAGGCGTAGCTTTTGTGACTATTCCGGCAAAAGTATTATCCAGCTGGTAGCGTAAAAACGAAATCTTCGTCATAGAGATAAAGACTCCCTACGGCAGTTATCAGGTACCAGTCAATCTGGCATCGCTTATACCGGGTCTTAAGGATTTACTTGCCGCTAATAACCTTACAGCCGTGGATATCAGCTTCAAGATCACACTGACTGACAAGTCCGGTGTTAAGGACATTCAAGCGGCGTTCGCAAACGGTTTGCCGAACGGCAAAGCGAGGGGCGCGATTGTGGATTTCAGCATTGAAATCATCAATACCAAGACAAACGAAACCATTGGAACGGCAGATAGGTTCAGCCAAGCGCTGACCAGAGTAATTCCGATGCCGAAGAATATGTCTGACATGCCGGAGCAATGGGGTGCGTTCCGCTATAATGAAACATCGAAGAAGCTTGAGTTTGTTGCAGCGAAGAAGGTGCAAATCAATGGCGTATGGTACGCGATGATTAGCTCGTACACCAACAGCATATACGTTGTAGCAGACAATGCGGTGAGCTTCACCGATGTGCAGAAGCATTGGGGCAAATCGTTCGTCGAGCTTGCAGCGGCGAAAGGATTAGTAGCCGGTATTGGCGGAGGACAGTACGCGCCAAATCAATCCATGACCAGAGCGGAGTTCACCGCTATGCTCGTCAGAGCGCTTGGACGCGGTACAGCTGCAAGCAGCACAGCGCCATACGAGGATGTAAAGCAAAGCGCGTGGTATTTCGACGGGGTAGCGATAGCCAAGGAGCATGGACTATTAGACTTTGTGGAAGCGGAAGCTTGAGGCCCCGATCAGCCGCTATCCCGAGAGGAAATGGCGAGTATGCTGGCGGCGGTCATTGCACTTGAGAAGCTGCCGACGACGAAGGAATTTGTCAGCTTGTCGTATTCATCAGACTGCTCTAAGCATTAGGAGCAATTGAATAGAAAAGATATAAGCAAAGCCTGCTTGAGCAGAGAAATATATGCTCAGGCAGGCTTTGTCTGTATCAAGCTAAAGTTCTCGTCGACTAAGCTGCGTCAGCAGAGGTCAGCGCTCCTTGGCGAATTTGCTGCGGAAGCCCGAGGGAGAGAGGCCTTCTTTCTTGGAGAAGGAGGTAGAATAATGCGAGATATGATGGAAGCCGACCTCATCTGCGATTCGGGCAATAGACCAGGAAGTTTGCAATAGCAGCCGCTTGGACTGTTCGAGCCGGTAATACAGGAGAAAGGTCATGGGAGTCATACCGTACACTTTGAGCATCACCTTAGCCAGGTAATTGGGATGATAGTTCATCTTCTTTTGCAGCACCGAATTCGTGATTTCGCTGGCATAGTTCTGGCGGATGAACAACTCGATCCGCTCGGCGAGCTGAATCGCGGTGACGTTCGTGGGGGAAGCGAGATCGCGATCCAGGTGCTGCAGGAACAACTGAAAGGAAGCTTGTCGCCTCCAGTTTCGAAGCGACTGCGGCTCGTGCTCCTGCTGGAAGAAGGTCTCCAGCGCCTCCATGGCCTTCGTCGACAGCTTCATATGCTTCGGAATGAAGATAGAGCAGACATCGGCATGGTTGAGATACGCTAAATTTTTGTGTTCCTCGATCAATTTCAGCTGGTTACCGAGACATTCGTCCATGTCACCGCACATCTGCCAGCTGCCGAAGGTTTGAAAATGAATCCAGATGATTTCTGTGTCTACCTTGCAGGGGGCGCTGCCGTAATGGTGTCCGTCAGGAAGAAGAATGAGTCCTTCTCCCTCATTGATTTCCCAGGTATGGCCGTTCTCGCCGATCGGGAGAACCCCTTTGCGGACGACAATCAGATCGAATACTCTGATGCAGTTCCGGTCGATATGGGTATCTCCTACCCCGTAATGGGCATATCCGCAATCTACGAAATAGGGAATCGGCGGCGAGATAAAGTGAAGAATCGCAGAATCCACACTCGTTCCTCCCAATGTAAAGTGAATATAAATCTAGAAAATGTTGTTATTTTTATGATACAACATACTCATCGTTTAAATAAAGAGTTTCCTGCAGATCGTCCGGTATCGGGAAATCGGTGGAGTGATCCGTGGAGTGCATCGAAATTCCGAGGCAGTCTTGCTAAGGTTGTAAATATTAAAAATCAGGTTGAAAAATGTTGTTTTTTTTGAAGATATTTCATGTCACAATTCAATTAAAGCGCTTTCCGAAAAAAGTGTCCTGGTATAACGGACACAGCCTGAGGATAGGGCAGTTATGTTGATGCTAAACGTTTAACTTATCAACTTGGGATGTCCAAGGAGTCGGGTCAAACGGTTAGACATAAATGTTATTTCAAATGATGAAGGGGGAACGAGGCAATGAAAGCAGGAAAGAGACTTGGTGTAGGTCTGCTCTCGGCTGCATTGGTATTCGGGGTCATTGGCTGCAGCAACAACGACGATACAAAAACGACTTCCAAGAATGAGAAAGTCAAAATTATTTACTCGATGTGGGGAAGCGCAGAAGAGGGAAGCAAAACGCAAGAAGTAGCTGACAAGTTTAACGCTACCCAAGACAGAATCGAAGTGGAAGTGCAAGCCATTCCATGGGAGAACTACATGACCAAATTGAATACGCTTGCAACGGCAAAGCAACTGCCGGATACGGGAATGATGCGGGAAGACGGCGTTATCCAATGGTCCTCCCAAGGCATGCTGAACGACGTAAGCGCTATGTACGAGGGAAGCGACAGCAAGCCGCTGGATAGCTTGGCCTACACATACAAAGGCAAACCCGTTGCCTATGCGGCTGCCAATGAAATCCTCCTTCTATACTACAACAAAGACATGTTCGACAAAGCGAACGTACCTTATCCGCCGTCAGCACTGGATAAAGCATGGACATGGGATGAATTCGTAGCAACAGCCAAGAAGCTGACGAATGACAAGAACGGCAAACATCCAGGCGATGATGGCTTCGATCCGCAGGGCATCGTCCAATACGGCGCATCCGTCGAGAACTTGCCATGGCAGTTGGAAACTTGGGCGATCAGCAATGGCGGAGGATACTATAACGCTGACGGCACAGAAGTGAAAATCGGGGAAGACTCCAGCATAGAAGCGATTCAGAAAGTCGCGGATCTGTACTTGAAAGATCATGTTGCCCCGTTGTCCGTCGGACAGACCGATGACGGCATTCAGCGCACGATTATTGCGGGAACGGTCGCCATGGCCACGAACGGCCAGTGGAACGTAGGAACGAGCTTGAACACGGCTAAGGAAGCAGGACTTAATTACGGCGTAGCCGTACTGCCTTACATGAAGGAGAAGATTACCCTTAACACAGGCGGCGCCAATGTCGTATTCTCCCAAACCAAGCATCCGGAAGAAGCGATGGAATGGCTCAAATGGTACAGTTCCGAAGAAAACAACTGGGGACTCATCTCGTCGGGCATTTGGATGCCGGTGCTGGATAAGTGGTATAAGGACGAGACGCTCACCCGCAAATGGGTTGAGAATCCGAACTTCCCTCCGTATGAGGAATACAAGTCTGCGGTAGTCGATTATGCGCAATCCTCCGCAGCGAGACCGGCTTCCTGGTTCTTTACGAATAATACGACGGAGTTCAACACCTTGCTCGGATCGGTTCTTGGGGATGTATGGACCGGTAAGACGACTGCCAAGGACGCGATTACCAAAAATCTCGATGCTTTGAAAGCGGCAAATAAAGGCGAAAAATAAAGGTTTGAAGGGTGACCGCCAAATCACGTTAAATGGCGGTCATCCTTCCTACATGAGGTGGGGAGCGAGCTATGGAAACAATCAATAAACGTACGGTGAAACGTCGTTCCCGCATACATTCGAGCGAGCAACGCGTTGCATATATTTGTTTGATTCCCGCATTCCTTGGGCTGTTCTTTCTGACCTATGCGCCTCTTGTCGGGGTGCTCGGGATCAGCTTGACGAATTGGACGGGGTTGGCCAAACCGGAATTCATCGGCTTCGATAATTATATCAATCTATTTACTACCGATCCTTATATCAAAGATTCGATAATCGCGACGATCTACTTCGCCATGTTATCGGTAGTCGGAAGCATGATTTATTCGCTTTTTATCGCAATCATGTTGAACCGAAAAATTCCGGCAAGAGGTTTCTTTAGAGCCATATTTTATGTGCCGTTTGTTTTGCCTGCCGTAGCCATATACGTAGGGTGGTCTTGGCTGTATGAAGCGAATTTCGGATTTTTCAATTATATCCTTTCCGAAATGGGATTAAATAAAGTTCTGTTTATTGCAGATTCCAGCTACGTGGTCCCATCCCTTTCCATGATTGCGGTCTGGCTGTCTGGGAACTTGATCGTTATTTTTTTGGCCGGGCTTCAGAACGTTCCGAACGTCTATTACGAAGCGGCGGAAATGGATGGCGCGAACGGATGGAAACGTTTCTTGCATATCACGTTGCCCTGCATGACGCCGATTATCTTTTACAATTTGCTGATGAGCCTGATCGCCAATCTCCAAATCGTTACGCCAGCCCTTGCTCTGACTAATGGCGGCCCGGGCAACTCGTCAAGGTTCATGACTTACCTGATGTACGATCAAGCTTTTGTCAATTACAAGTTGGGCTATGCTTGTGCGACGACCTTTATTATTTTTGCCATCCTTGCCGCCTTTACCGGCGTGTTGTTCAAAACGTCAAATCGGTGGATCTTCTCTGAAGGAGGCGATGACAAATGAGCGAAGCCGCATATAGCAGACTAAAGAGCAAAAAACRCAATGATCGAATTATGAATTTCCTAACGCTTGCCGTCGTTATTTTCTTTGCCGTACTCGTACTCTTCCCGATTTGGTGGATATTCCGAACGTCTCTGATGACGAATGCCGAGATTTATAGATTTCCTCCCTCATTGTTGCCGGACAGTTGGCTGTTCTCCAATTATGAAAAGACACTGGAAATATTTAAATTCTGGAAKTATTTATGGAATACGATGATAATCATCATTCCTTCCTGCTTGGCGGGAACGTTTACGGCCACCTTGTGCGGATATGCCTTTGCAAGGCTGCGGTTTAGAGGTAAACAGTTGATCTGGGCTCTTTGCGTCGGTTCTATGCTATTGCCTGCCATGGTAACGCTCATCCCGCTATATATCGGGTGGACGCGGGGTCTAGGGCTAAGCGACAGCTATCTGCCATTGATTTTGCCTTATTTTTGCGGCGGCGGCGCTTTTAATATCTTTTTGATCCGGCAGTTTATTCTTTCCATACCGAGAGAACTCGACCAAGCGGCAACAATCGACGGCGCCGGATACTTCCGCATCTTGTTCAGCATTATTATTCCAGTGATCAAGCCGGCTATGATCGTCGTCGCATTGTTTATCTTTATCGGCTTATGGAACGATTTGCTCCAACAGATGATTTACATTAATTCGAGCGACAAATATACGATAGCGCTCGGGCTTACCAACTTTAGAGGTCAATTAAAGTCAGACTGGTCGCTGACGATGGCAGCCACGTGCATGTCCTTTGCGCCTGGCGTCATTTTTTACCTGATCGGTCAAAAGTATTTCGTAGAGGGAATCACGATGACCGGGTTGAAAAATTAGTCCGGTCGTTGTGTTATTGAAAGGAGAATTATCGATATGCATGTTAAGCTTATTGATCAATTCTGGCAGCCCAAGGTGAGGCAGACTGTCCAGGAAACGATTC